>DYTF01000103.1 GCA_020726105.1 Sulfurovum sp.
TAGGTGCAACGATAAGCCGGGTTTTGTCGTGGGTAGTTATTTATCTAGGCGTAGTGTTGCCACTACACTCAAGCGAAGTATGAGTGCTGATTTAACAGCGTGTGAGACTTATACCATATACTTCTTGCTGCGAACAGGGTTTACCTGGCTACCTATGTTACCATAAGCACCGGTGGGCTCTTACCCCACCCTTTCACTGTGACTTTCTTCTTGAACACAAGCAAAGCTTTTGTTCAATTCATCTCACTAAAGCTACGCCCAAAGGACGAGAGACTCTGTGAAGTTAAAGCTACCTACTTTCTGTTGCACTTGCCCTCAGATTACTCTGGCCATCCGTTAGATGGAGTTCTGTCTCACTTGCAGCCCGGACTTTCCTCTCGCAACCTAAGTTGCCAGCAACTACCTATTGCACCTGTTCGTATTATAGCATATTGATGTTTTGATTGGATAAATAGAGGGAAAAACAGGAAATCTCTCGGAAAATACCGAGAGATAAAAAAGAAAAAACTTAAGCGAGTACTTCTCTGACTGCTTTACCGATTTCAGCGGGGGAAGCAACGACTCTTGCACCTGCTGCTTTGAGTGCATCCATTTTTTCTTTTGCTGTACCAGCTGAGCCAGAAATGATAGCACCTGCATGCCCCATTCTTTTACCTGCTGGCGCTGATTGTCCAGCGATAAATGCAACAACAGGCTTCGTGATATGCTCTTTGATGTACGCTGCTGCCTGAATCTCAAGGTCACCACCGATTTCACCAATCATCACAATCGCATGTGTTTCAGGGTCTTCTTGAAACATTTGAAGCAATTGTTTGTAAGAAAGCCCAATAATAGGATCGCCACCGATACCTACAGCGGTAGAGATACCAAAACCTTCTTTTACAACCTGATTGGTACCCTCATAAGTCAATGTACCAGACTTAGAGATGAGACCGATATTTCCTTTTTTGAAAATCATACCTGGCATAATCCCAATCTTACACTCATCCGCCGTGATAATACCAGGGCAGTTTGGTCCGATGGTTTTCATGTTTTTCTTAACCGCATAGGCTTTTGCCATCTGCATATCTCTAACAGGAGCACCTTCGGTGATGATGACTGCAAGCTCGATGCCTGCATCCGCAGCTTCCATCACAGCATCTGCCACAAACGCAGGTGGAACAAATACCATAGATACCGTGGCACCCGTTGCTCGCACTGCTTCTTTTACTGTGTTAAAAACGGGTTTGCCAAGATGTTCTTGTCCGCCTTTGTTTGGTGTTACACCACCCACGATTTTCGTACCATACGCGATACACTGCTCCGCATGAAATGTCCCCTCACTACCCGTGAACCCTTGAACGATAACTTTTGTGTCTTTATTTACTAAAATACTCATTTTTACTCTCCTTTAGCCGCTGCTACTGCTTTTGCCGCACCATCTGCTAGGTCGCTAGCAGCGATGATGTTTGCGATATTTGCATTTTTGAGGATCTCTGCTGCTTCAGGCGCATTGGTGCCGTCAAGTCTTACGATCACGGGTACATGAACATCAACCAATTTTGTTGCTTCCAAAATACCGTTTGCAATACGGTCACATCTTACAATGCCCCCAAAAATGTTAACAAAAATAGCTTTTACTTTTGGGTTTTTAAGGATGATCTCAAATCCTTTTGCAACAGTCTGAGCATTTGCCTTACCACCCACATCAAGGAAGTTTGCCGGTGTACCGCCCATATAGTTGATGGTATCCATCGTACCCATCGCAAGTCCTGCACCATTTACCATGCACCCTATCTCACCGTCAAGTGCTACATAGCTGAGTCCATATTCACCTGCTTCTCGCTCATCTGGATCTTCTTCGGTGACATCTCTCATTGCTTCGATTTCAGGATGTCTTCCGAGTGCCGAGTCATCAAAGCCCATTTTACCATCAAGCGCAAGGAAGTCACCACTTGCAGTTTTGATAAGTGGGTTGATCTCAATCATCTCTGCATCATTTTCCATGTAAAGTTTAAAGAGTTTGGATGCAAAAGAGATCATCTTTTTTTGTTCGCTCGCATCCGTAATCCCTAAACCAAAGACAAGTTCTCTACCGTGGTAGCCTTGAAAACCAATCGCAGGGTCAACAGCGATTTTGATGATTTTCTCAGGTGTATTGTGCGCTACGGTTTCGATATCCATACCACCTTCGGTTGAAGCCATGATGATGGGCATTTCAGCGGCTCTATCAAGGACAACAGAAAGATACAATTCATCAGCAATCGCAGCACCCTCTTCAATGTAGACTTTTTGAACCAGTTTTCCTTCAGGACCTGTTTGGTGCGTCACCAAGGTCATACCCAAAATTTCAGTCGCTAAGGTTTTGACTTCATCAAGAGACCTGGCAAGTTTTACACCCCCACCAAGTCCTCTGCCGCCTGCATGAATCTGTGCTTTAACCACCCAGACACTGCCACCTAGTTCTTGTGCATTTGCTACAGCCTCTTCAGGCGTGTTAGCGATGATACCTCTTGGTGTTGGAACACCATACTTTTGAAATATTTGTTTCGCCTGATACTCATGAATATTCACGTGCACTCCTTTAAAATTGCAATATGTTGTGACATTATACGCCTACACTTTATAATATTTGATAAATTTAAT
>DYTF01000104.1 GCA_020726105.1 Sulfurovum sp.
TTATTGCATGGTTTGGATACAATCTTACTAAAAAAGAGAAGGCTGAGCCATTTGTTAGGATACCATTTTATGGTTTTGTCGGGTTTTTGGTTGTGGCAGGTGTAGGGCATCATATATTTACCTACAACACTATCCCATGGGTAGCAGAAGATATTACAAGACATCAGATCACCCCTGATCAAACTTTTAATTTTGAGATAACGGACCATAAATGGAAGTTGCCACAAGAAAAAATATTGATTGAATGTGGTCAAAAAGTTTTATTTGATGTAAAAAGTAATGACTTAGTTTATGGTTTTGGACTTTTTAGACAAGATGGAACAATGGTGACTCAAATGCAGGTAAGTCCTGGTTCAAGAAATGATATTTTATGGACATTCAATCATAATGGAGAGCTTGATCTTGTGTCAACAGAATATTCTGGACCTAAGCAGTATGATGAAAAAGGAAATG
Source organism: Sulfurovum sp. (assembly GCA_020726105.1). GTDB lineage: Bacteria > Campylobacterota > Campylobacteria > Campylobacterales > Sulfurovaceae > Sulfurovum. The sequence goes on from DYTF01000104.1 coordinate 454, forward strand.
ATTTGATGAGAGTTGAGAAATTAGTAGAAGTTGTAGGATGTCAAGGAGGTCAAAAATGAGTTTCGCAAAAAATCTGATCAATGGAACCAACTTTGATCATACAAGTTTAAATGCTCTTCAAAAAGTAACACTAAGAGCTGTTGTTATGGCATTTCTGTTTTTTGGCTTAACCTCGGTTGAGGGCATGATCATGAGAATGGTAGCAACAGGACCTATAAATCCTCTTCCTGAAATGTTTTCACTTCCGGACCATTACTTCTCTATTATGACGGTGCATCCGATAGTTGGTATCTTTGGTTCAACATATCAATTGGTATTTGCCGCATTTATGTTTTTAGTGCCGTTTTTGACAAAAAAACCGCTTTATAGTGTAAAGCTGGCTAATTTTGTTTGGATTCTAATTACAGTGGGTACTGTTTTAGCTTGGCTTGCATCTTTTGCTTTGCATTATGCTCCGCTTTATACTTTATATTGGCCACTTCCTGCCGATACCAAACAGTTTAATGTATATGGTGGTATTGTGTTTATAGTCGGTGTTGCGCTTATTATGGTGGGGACTTTTGGCTTTATTTATAACATTTATGCAACTGTCTTTGCTCGCGTTGGGGTTCATAAAGATAAAACAACAAAAGAGCTATTGATATCAGGCTTTGGTATTGACGGTATGCTAAATCTTTGGCATAAACTTACAGGTCGTCCTCCATACACAAAAGAACCAGCATTGTCGCTCCCCGTGGTAGCTATTTTTAGAGGAACAGTTGATACTTTCCTTGATGCTCTTGTTATATTGGGAGCTGGGGTTTTGGTGCTCGTTTTTCTTTTGGCTGATGCTGGCGGGATAAGTTTAGATACAACCAGTATTAATGCTCTTTTGTATAAAAACTTTTTTTGGTGGGGACTTGATCTTGTTGCTGATGGATTGGTTCTTATATATGTTGCTGGTGCTTGGTATTTGCTTGCTACTTTGATCACAGGACAAAAGCTATTTATGGAAAATGTAGCGAGAGCTGCTTTGATGCTTGAGCTTTTGGTTTCTTGGATGGTTTGGTCACACCACTTATTGGGCGACCAAGCACAACCTGATATGATGAAATTAATTTCTGGTGAAATGGTTACCGCATTTGAGCTACTTACTCAAGGTTTGGCGCTTTTTATTACGCTTGTTACTTTGTGGAAAGCACGACCGCTTAAAATGACAATGGAGCTTAAATATCTTCTTGGTGGTTTAGTTGGTTTTGGTTTGGCGGTTCCTGCTGCAATTATCCAAGCCGATATGGGTATGAACAGAGTTTTGCATAATACACAATGGATTATGTTTGCTCACGTTCATATAGCATTGATAGTTGGTCTTTATATGACGCTTTATAGTGCGGTTTATGTTCTATGGCCGATAGTTACAAACGGTACTAAAATGTACTCTAGTAAACTATCAAATATCCACTTCTGGATGCACTTGATAGGTGGTATAGGAATGGGTGCATTTGCTGGAATGGCTGGACTAGACGGTATGCTTCGACGACACTTGTATGTTGATGGAGAATTTAATACCTTTATGATCTTAGCTGCGATTTGCGGAACTATGGTATTAATGGCTTGGCTTATATTCTTATATAATATTATCATGTCTGTCGGTTTAAGAGGTCTTATTGGTATATTTTTGCCTTCAAAAGACAAAACCGCTAGTTATGGAATAGAAGAATAGTATAATACAGGGGGTCTTTTAAAAGGCTCCCGTATATAAAAAGGAAAAAGAAAAAGAAAATGATAAACCTACAAAGAGTTGCCAAAGAAATAAAAGATGTTGGTCTTTATGATCTGATCTTGCAAGATGTTCAAAAGATAGCTGGGAAAAAAAAACTTAGCATAGAAGAGATTCTTGATATTATGGAAAAAAATCCTCAGATACTAGAGGAATATAAACAGGTCAATGTCGAATACAACTTAAGTAATATTCATATTAATGAAATAGATTGTGAAAATATTGAAAAACAACATCATCAAAAAATAGAAAAAATCAATAAAAATTTAAAAAAAATGAAAGAGATTGAAAAATATACTCTTGATTTCGAACATAGTTCTACTTTGGTAATTATCTTTTCTATTGAATTTTTTGTACTTTTTTCAGTTCAATATTTCATAGTCCTTCTTGATTTAAATGAGTGGCAGCT
>DYTF01000105.1 GCA_020726105.1 Sulfurovum sp.
GAGGTGTCTTTGGTAAACAAAGAGGGAAAGATACACATGAGCATAAAGGGCGGCATTGGGGCAATGATGATATTGCTTGATGTGTTCTGCTCTTTGGATGAGGAATAACATGGCAAAAACTGATAGTAGAGGCTTCTACATAGATAGCAAAGGTAGGGCGGTGCATCCGGATATGGTGCGGGTGGATGAGAAGACAAAAGATGAGCTGGTTGAGAGACTGGCGAATAAAGCAAGAGAGGTGAGTGAGGGCATTCGGGCTTTTCGCAAGAACGCTGAGGAGGAGATAGAGGCTTATTTTGAGATGTTGCTTGTGGACTATGGTGTGGACAAAAAAGCCACTACAAAAAAGGGGAATCTGACGCTTGAAAACTATAGCGGTACGGCAAAAGTACAGCTCTCGATAACTGAGAGAATAAGGTTTGATGAGAAGCTCCAAATAGCAAAAATGAAGCTAGATGATTATCTAAATGAGCTAACGGAGCACTCAAATCCCATAATTCGCACACTAATAACCGGAGCTTTTGACGTAGATAAAGAGGGGAATATTGATGCGAAGAAGATATTTGCCCTGAGGCGCTTTGATGTGCAAGCTCAACCGTGGAAAGAGGCTATGGCGATAATCGATGAGAGTAAAAAAGTAGTCTCTTCTAAGGGGTATATAAGGTTTTACGAGGCGGACGGTAACGGTGGGTATAGGCTAATACCTATAGATCTTGCGGCGGTGTAGACGGCTAATAAGCACTGTGATGATAATAAAAAAAAGGGGTAGTAAATGCTAGAAAAAGAGACAGTAAGAGTAGTAGTGGTGGTGGAGATAGAGATAGATAAAGACGGCGTGGAAACGATAAACAACTCTTACAGTAATGGCGATGGCATAGGGGAGTATATAGGCGACGAACTGGGGCTTGATATAAGGGTTCGCAAGGTGCTTGATATGCAAGAGTTTGACACTGAGGCTTGATTTTTCAGGGGAGCGCATAAGCTTGCGCTTTCCGAAAAAGTCAAAAAACAAAAACAAGGAGGGCGCTTGGGAAAGCTGGATTTTATCCCCGCAACGGATTTAGATGAGGTTGATAGACGGGGAAACTATAGGCACCTGATACAAAACTTTGCCATTGATGAGAGTATAAACGTGATATGGGCAAAAGCGGGAGGGGCTAAGACTACCTTCGCTTTTTACTTTGCGGGACATCTGGCAAAACAGGGGCTGGAGGTCGCATATATCGACACGGACAACGGGGCTCTGCTCTTAAAAACTAGAGGGTATGACAAGATAATCAAAGAAGTGGGGGAAAACCTAAAGTATATCAATGCGGACATGCTAGATGACCCGCAAAAACAGATAGCGGAACTGCTCGAGAATATAGAAAAAAATGCCGGAAAAGATAAATATAAAAACTGTGCTTTTGTACTGGATTCGCTCAAGTTTTTTTTGGATGGTAGGACGGATAGCGACGCTAGAATAAACAGGCTTATCGTCTTTGCGAAGATAATAAGACGAAGCGGGGGGAGTGTGTGGATACTAAGTCATGCGCTCAAAAGTGGGGACAGGATGGAGGGAGGGCGGAGTATAACCGACTCTATCGATGAGCAGTGGCAGGTCGAGGGAATTGGTATAGATGAACTGGAAGCGCACTTTTTGCTAACGCCGTATAAATACAGAATGCCGGTAAAGAAAATAGGCTTTTCGGTTTGCCGTAAAACCATAACCCTCAAACCGCTTGACCCACTGATAGCGACGATGACGATAGAAGAAAAAGACTTTGTCGACAAAGTAAAAATTGCGCTAGAGACGGAGCCGCTAGGGCAAAACGCCCTGCTGAAAGCTGTAGGGGTGGATCATGCAGATAGGTTTGGCAGAGAGAGCCTGGCGAAGTATACGGGGAAGTTTTGGAGGATGGAGCAGGATGGGAAAAGAAGAGTATATAAAATCCTTGACACAGTAGACACACTGACACAGTAGGGGAGCAAACGCCGTGTCTGTCGGTGTGGCAGGTGTGTCAAGGATTTTTTGAAGAGGAGAAAAAAGATGACAGAAAAACAAGAAGAGTATAGAAAAGCGCTCATTCGGGCGATACACACCTCGGATGGCTATAGGGAGCGCATAGACGTAGGGGGTAAGGAGCTGTGGAGGGAGTACCTCCAAAATATGTACAACGTAGACTCCTCTAAGAAGCTCTCTATAGAAGAGCTAAATAATCTATTATTTATCCTAAAAGGTCAGACAACAGAGATAAAAAAAGGTGGTTACCGTCCGGCGCCGGAGGGAAAAATAACAGAGAAACAGCTAAAAGCTATAGAAGCGATATGGGAAGCGCGAGCTAGAGAAAAAACCCCGCTTGCGCTGCGAGAATTTGTAGATAAGACAATAAAAAGAAAGCCGCTATATCTAACCTCCCTCACAAAACAAGAAGCTACAAAAATAATAACAGCGATAAAAAAATTATAAACAATAAAAAGGAAAGCCGATGTGGTGTCCTCGTTGTGCAAACCCTAAAACTACGGTAGAGAGTACTGTGAAGTCTTCAAAGACTGAGAGATTTCGCAAGTGTCCGAAGTGTGGGTATACGTGGCAGACAATAGAGGTGATGAAGTATGACTGGAGGGCGCGGCGGTATTTG
>DYTF01000106.1 GCA_020726105.1 Sulfurovum sp.
AACCATCACCTATCAACACAACGCCCTGAACCAAAGAGTAGCAAGCAGATATGCCCGTACCAAATTACCCTTTTACCCTTTCTTGCGCAACCCGTTACTCTCTTCTTAAAATCTTATCGTTGATAAAATCAGCAAGGGGGCTAGAGGTGAAATCTTGTTCCATCTGTTCTTTGTTGGCTATCTCTTGGCTCCAGTGGTAAAATTCTGCATCAGGATGCTCGGCTTGGTAGGCTACGAAAGTATCAAAATACAAATCTACCTTACCCGCCTTAGAAGCTTTGACATGCCCAAAAGGAATGAAGTCTAGTTGGTTGGTCTCTTTGATGGGGGTATGTTGGCGGAAATATTGGTATAGGGTTGCGTAAATCCCTGTGCGATCTGCTCCTGCTTTGCAGTGCATCCAAATGGGGTACTGGGCACTTTCAAAAATCTCTTTGGCTTTGGCGATGCGTTCTTTCTCTGGGATGCCCCTTGACATGATGCCTACATTGACGAGTTTTAGCCCCAGTGCTTCACATTTTTCTTTCTCAAACAAAAAGTAAGAACCTGCAGGATTTTCACCTTTGAGGTTGATGATGGTTTTGATGCCATGCTTTTTGCTGTAGCGTTCGAGCTGCCCCATGGTTGGTTGTGCCGAGCGGTACGCCTCTTCCGAGATGGCGTGAAAGTTGAGCCTCAGATAGTTGATAAAGTTATGTTCCACAAGCAGTGCATGCACTTTGGCGTAAAGTCTGCCCCAAAAGGTGTTGAGAGTAAAATCACGCTTCATAGTCTTCCTTTTGGTAGAGTTTTTGAAAGTGCTCACAGTGTGCGTTGAGGTACGCTTTGTTGCCTTCGCACACGAGTGTTCCTTTGTGCATCACCAAAATTCTTTGGGCGATGTCGATGGTTTTGAGTCTATGCGCAATCATAATGGTAATCATCCCTTGTGAAATAGCTTGGATAGTCGTGATAATCTCTGCTTCGCTTTGGTTGTCCAGTGCGCTAGTGGCTTCATCAAGTATGAGGACTTTGGGTTGTTTGTAAAGTGCACGCGCGATAGCGATGCGCTGTCTCTGACCGCCACTAAGGTTGACACCACCTTCACTCAGGCGTGTATAGATGCCATCAGGTAGCGTTGTGACATAGTCATAGAGATTGGCTTTTTGGAGTGCGAGGATGACTTTGTTTTCATCTACCTCGTGTCCGTAAGCGACATTCATGGCGATGGTATCGTTGAAGATGTACACCCGTTGAGTGACGATGGCGATTTGTTCGCGAAGTGAGTGAAGTGTAAATTTTTGAATGTTTTCACCGTTAATGTTAACACTGCCTTGCGTGGCATCAAAAAACCGTAAGATAAGATTGATAATCGAGCTTTTGCCTCCACCGCTGTTACCCACAAAAGCGGTGATTTCTCCTTGCTTGAGTGTAAAACTAACTTCTTTGAGTGCTTGCGTTTCACCGTAAGAAAGGCTACATTTGTCAAAATCTATACGCGCTACGGACTCCAACAAGACCGCCCCTTCTTTGACGCTGGGCTTGGTATGGAGTATCTCACCGATGCGTTCATGTGCAGCGATGGCATCCTGAAATCTCGAATAGGTCACAGAAACCCTCCGCATAGGGTCAACGGCTAAAAACATCGCAGTAAGAAAAGAAAAAAAAGCACCGATAGTCATCGTGCCATTTATCACCTCTTGCCCTCCAACCACGATGACAACCGATGCCGAGATAGACGCAAATAGCTCCATGAGGGGAATGACAAGTTCACCCACACGAACCGATTTGATGGAGATGTCAAAAAAACCTCTATTGGTGTGTGCAAATTTTTCTGCTTCATACTTATTTGAAGAGTAGGCTTTGATGATTTCGATATTGGAGAAAATTTCATTGAGATTTGAGGTGAGTTCGGAGTTTTTTTCTTGTGAAGTGTGAGAGATTTTTTTGAGTCTTTTGGAGACCATTTGTACAGGAAAATATGCCGCAGGTATGATGATGCATATCAGAAATGCCAATGTCGGACTTTGGTAAATAACCACACCCATCAGCCCAATAGTAGTCATCAGTTCACGAAAAAAAGTCGCAAGCTGCATCGAAACCGCCCCTTGAATCCTGCCTGTGTCATTGGTCACACGACTCAGCAGCTCACCACTATGATAGCGATAAAAAAATGCCATATCCATAGAAAGCAGATGGGCTATCATCTTGTCTCTTACCTGTCTGACGATATCCATGCCGATATGGTTCATGTGGTAGGCTTGCAGAAAACTCCCCAAACCTTTGAGTGCAAAAACCGCAATAATCACAAGAGGCAAAGCGTAAAGTGTTTCAACATTTTTCTCAACAAATATCTCATCAAGCAAAGGCTTCATCAGGTACGCCATTGCCGCAGTCGTAGCAGCCACCAACACCATGCCTAAAAATGAGAGAAGAAGTCTCGCTCTATAGTGTTTAAGATAGGGAATGTAGTGCTTGATAAAGGTAAACAAAAACGATGTCCTCGCGTAAAAGATTGGCATACATTATACTACAATATCTTAGTCAAACCAAAGTATCTTTTGAACACTAAACCCTCTTTTTCATACTCCAATAATCCAAACCTTTATACGCAGCCGTGAGTA
>DYTF01000107.1 GCA_020726105.1 Sulfurovum sp.
ATATTCATTTTAAGAAAAATAAAATCATTTTAGAAATTCCTGCTATTGATTAAATGGGTTAACCTTTTAAACAGAAAAGATATTCACCACCTCTCCAAAAACCAAAATAGAAGGACGTACCATCGTTTCTGATGCCTCTTCCAAATTGGCGAGTGTGGTACGCACGGTTTTTTGATTGACTCTACTCGCATTGGAGATAATCGCACAAGGTTTATCCAAAGAAACCCCCAACCTTTTTGCCTCTTCTATAATTTGAGGAATTCGACTAAGCCCCATTAAAACCACCACTGTATGATTTTTTTTATGCAATAAATCGACCCAATCAATATTTAAACCATGCCCTTTAGAATGTGGAGAAACCACCGAAAAAGAACTGGCATAATCTCGTGCAGTAATGGGAATATTGGCTAAAAGTGGTGCCGAAATAGAAGAACTAATACCTGGAATTACCTCAGTTGTGATGCCCAAACCATTTAAAAACATCAACTCTTCAGCTCCACGTCCAAAAACAAAAGGATCACCACTCTTCAGCCGTGCTACACTTAATCCTTTAGAGGTATACTCCATAATCGTTTCATGAATATCCTGTTGCGATTTACTGTGATGCCCTTTTTGTTTACCCACATACACTTTGATGGTTTTCTTTGGTACCAATGCCATAATCTCATCGCTAATCAAATTGTCATACAACACTACCTCCACGCTTTGTATGATTCTATAGGCTTTAAGCGTCAACAGTTCAGGGTCACCCAAACCACAGCCGACCAAATAGACGCGTTTAATCCGTTCTATCTTAACAGCCGAGTGATTATAATCAGGCTCAAACGACTCTGCATCCAACAAATCATGGGTCAAGTAGTTAACTCCTCGATGGCTAATGGGTATAAAAATTGTTCCCTCTTGTACATGCGTAGTCAGGTAAACAGTTACTTGAATCTTTCCCCGCTTTGAAGAAACCCATACTCTTTCATCCTCTTTTAATCCCAACCTCTCTGCATCATCAGGATGCATCTCACAAAAATCAAGCGTTTTATACTTTAACAATCTGCTAGGTATTAAACTTTTTGTTCCACTGTGCCACTGATCACGTGTTCGCCCCGTCAAGAGTAAAAAAGGATATTCACTAGAAATTGCTTCACTTAAGTGCTGATTTTGAACAAAAAAGAGATTTCCTTTTTTATTAGGGGTTAAAAAGTACTTAATGGCTTCTCCCCAAACAAAAGGCTTTTCACCAAGCTCTTCATAATTGGCTTTTGCAATATCCATGTACGAATTTAGTTTGGTCATTGCTTGATACTCTTCAAAAACCTCTTTAGAATTTTTAAAATTAAACGCATTTTTGTATCCCAAAGCATGTGCAATATCTTGAAAAATTTTCCAATCGGCTTTGGCTTTTCCTAAAGGAGGTTTTAATATCGATTGTTTGGTCATGCTTCTATCCAAATTGGTCTGAACGCCCTCTTTTTCACCCCAAGGTGTGGCAGGTAATCGAATATGAGCAAACTTTGAACTCTCAGAGTTCTCATAGGCATTAATCTCTACTACCAATGGAATTTTAGCCATTTGAGCCTCGACCTTATGACGATTGGGCAGATGATAAATAGGGTCGGTATGACAAATAATCAACACCTCCAAATCACCCTCCAACATCTGTGTGGCGGTGAGTCCTGCTTGATTGTCTATCTTGTCAGTTTTCCAAAATTTTGAAACTTTCTTAATTGATTCGCTATCAAATCCCAAATGAACCGCCAACATCGTAGAAAGACCTCCCACTTCACGCCCTCCCATCGCATTAGGCTGTCCTGTTAGGCTCAACGGACCATTCCCAACTTTAAAAATTTTTCCTGTTAGAAGGTGGGTATTTATTAAAGCCAGATTTTTATCGACCCCTTGTACCGATTGGTTCAAACCCATTGTCCATGCCGTAATGATATTTTCACTCTCTTTATAAAGCGTCCAAAAAGTTTCAAACAACGCACCATTTAAGCCTGTTTGTTCCAATATCTTCTCTTCATTTAAGCTCAATAATCCCTCTTTGAGTTCTTCAAAGTTATTAAGAGATTCTGTTACAAACTCCTTATTATAAAACTCTTGCTCAATGAGCCTTTTAGAAATCAGATTAAACAAATCAATATCACTTCCCACTTTAAGGGGCAGATGAATATCAGCTATTTTGGCTGTTTCGGTATGGCGTGGATCAATTACCACCACTTTGAGTCCTGCTTTTTGTGCCTTTTTTATCTGACCATGAAAGACCACATGAGCCTCAGCAGTATTTGCTCCAGCCAAAATAAGCAGATTGGCTTTAAAAATATCGTTCATACGCAACGGTACAAAATCAGCTCCAATGGATTTTTTATACCCTACCACAGCACTTGACATACAGGTACGACTGTTGGTATCAACATTGTTGGTTCCAATAAACCCTTTTCCTAACTTGTTAGCAATATAATAATCTTCTGTAAGCATCTGACCAGAGAGATAAAAGCCTACTTTTTTAGGATTGGTCACCTTTATCTTTTGGGCAATAAAATCAATACTCTCTTCCCAAGAAGACTCCATATACACTTCATTGATGGTTGAACGTATTT
>DYTF01000108.1 GCA_020726105.1 Sulfurovum sp.
TAAAGTCCATAATGTAACCGTTTAGCCGTAAACATCTTTTCAAACTCCATAAACAACCGCTCTTTTGGCAAATCATCCAACGCTATATTTTGACACAGTCTGCAAGTCTCTTTTTCTATCTTAAAGCCCAGTCGTGCCGCAAAGCGCATCGCACGGAGGACTCGTAAACTGTCTTCCACAAAAGCATGACCATCAACCATACGCAACACCTTATGCTTCACATCTTCAAGACCATGCCAATAATCAACTATTTGCTTTTTTTCAATGTCATACATCAAGGCATTGACCGTAAAATCGCGTCTTCTTGAGGCTTCTTTTTCCTCATGTGCCAATTCTACACTAAAACCTTGGTGTCCTTTGGCTATTTTCTGCTCTGTTCTGGGCAACGAGATGTCAAGTTGGTGGTACTTGTAGACAAAAAAACTTTTCCCTACCCCTTGCGCACCCAGATGTGTCATGGCTTTTTCAAAATCTTCCACCCCAACACCAAAACACTCAATGTCATAATCTTTACACACTTCGTCCAAAAGATAATCACGCACTGCCCCACCCACCACATAACACTTTGCAGCATAAGTGTGTGACAAATAGCTTGTAATGGTTTGAATATCTTTGAGTGTGGAACTGTCTGTTTTAGAGAAAAAATGGGGGCAAGGTTGAAGTATGGGCATCTTAGCCCTTAGAGTGAAACATCCCAGCAAAGAGATGTTTCTTCGGTGTTTTATCTGCTAGCATAATCAGCAATAATATCGCCCATTGTGCTGCAAGTACAAATCTCTTTGGCATCATAGCCACCGATGTCACCGGTACGATACCCTTCACTCAGTGCTTTTTTGATGGCAGCATCTATCTTGTCTGCTGCTTCAAACTCTCCAAGCGCATACCGAAGCATCATGCTGGCACTAGAGATGGTAGCCAGCGGGTTTGCGATGCCTTGCCCTGCGATGTCTGGTGCAGAACCGTGGATAGGCTCAAACAGACCTACACCTTTACCTGTACTCGCACTCGGCAAAAGCCCGATAGAGCCACTGAGCATACTCGCCGCATCTGAGAGGATGTCACCAAAAATATTACCTGTTAGTATCACATCAAACTGTCTAGGATCACGGATGAGTTGCATCGCGGCATTGTCCACATACATATGTGAAAGCTCCACTTCTGGGTAATCTTTGGCTACTTCTATGACGATTTCTCTCCAAAACTGGCTGACTTCAAGCACATTGGCTTTATCGACTGAGCAGATGCGTTTTTTGCGTTTCATGGCTATCTCAAATGCCACCACCGCGATACGAACGACCTCTTCACGCGTATAAATCATCGTGTTATACGCTTTGTCCTGCAATAACTCTCTAGGTTCTCCAAAATAAATCCCACCCGTAAGCTCACGAACGACCATGATGTCCACACCTGCTACCACTTCAGGCTTGAGGCTTGAAGCGTTTACCAACTCATCATACACCATCGCTGGACGCAAGTTTGCAAAAGTACCCATCTCTTTACGAAGCCCTAAAAGCCCCGTTTCTGGACGCAAATGTCTCTCCAAATTGTCCCATTTTGGGCCACCGATAGCACCAAAAAGAACGGCATCACACTTGTTGACACCCTGAATGGTCTCTTCGGGTAAAGGCACGCCTGTTGCGTCTATGGCTGCACCACCTAAAAGCATCTCTTCATATCTAAGGTCAAACCCCTGTTTTACCGAGACAGCATCTAACACTTTAATGGCTTCATCAATAATCTCAGGACCGATGCCATCACCTTTAATCACACCGATTTTATAACTTTTACTCATACTTGATTCCTTGCTATCTCTTTTTTGGCATAGGCTATCAGTCCGCCTGCATCCACCAACTCCTGCATAAAAGCAGGGATGGGTGTAAATTTATAGGTTTTAGCCTGAGACACATTGATGACTTCACCTGCTGCCATATCGATGCGTACCACATCACCCTCACAAATCTCATTTGCTTCAGGGAGTTCAAAGATGGGCAATCCCATATTGAAAGCATTTCTGTAGAAAATTCGTGCAAATGTAGGCGCGATAATAGCTGAGATGCCTGCGGCTTTGAGTGCGATAGGTGCATGTTCACGACTTGAACCACAGCCAAAGTTCTCACCTGCTACGATGATGTCTCCGCTTTTCATTTTGGCTACAAACTGGGGGTCTGCATCTTCCATTACATGCTTGGCAAGCTCTGATGGCTCACTCGTGTTCAGATATCTTGCTGCGATGATAAGATCGGTATCGACATTATCACCAAATTTCCATACTTTACCTTGCAAAATAGTATCCTTATGTGACTCTTTAGGGTTTCATCTTAGCGTTTTGATGCCACTAAAATTTTCGCGATTATAGCCAAAAAAAATACTTTTGACAAATTTATAACCCACAACACGGAAATTTTCGGTATAATCCACCTTAATTCACTCTGAGGTTTTTCACCTCACACATCAAAGGTTTCTCATGGCAGTAAAAGACAGTATGAAAAGTATCGAAGCGATATTTAAGTCCAAAAAAAAGGGGGATGCAATCACTCTTGAAAATATGGCAAAAGAGTTCACTAAACTCCCCACAGCTGCACA
>DYTF01000109.1 GCA_020726105.1 Sulfurovum sp.
GCTTCAGGGAAGCTACATATAGGGAACTATTTTGCTGCGATGAAGCCGATGGTGGAGCTTCAGGAAGAGCATGAACTTTTTACCTTCATAGCGAACTATCATTCGCTTACCACTTCAAAAGATGCGGCTACACTCAAACAATACACCATCGATGCTGCCGTAGACTACCTCTCTTTGGGGATTAACCCCGAAAAAACAACCTTTTGGGTGCAGAGTGCTGTGCCTGAAGTGCTTGAACTCTACTGGATACTCTCCAAGTTTACCCCGATGGGACTGCTAGAACGCGCACACTCTTACAAAGACAAGGTTGCTAGAGGCATCGCGGCAAACCATGCACTTTTTAGCTACCCTGTGCTCATGGCAGCGGACATCTTGATGCTTGACACCCAAAAAGTGCCTGTTGGTAAAGACCAGATACAACATGTGGAGATGACGCGTGACATCGCCATCAAGTTCAACAACGAATACGGTGAGATTTTTACCCTTCCTGAACATATGGTACAAGAAGAGGTTGCCACCATTCCTGGTATAGACGGGCAAAAGATGAGTAAAAGTTACGGCAATGCTATTGATCTGTTTATGGATGAAAAGGCACTGCAACAACGCTGCAATAAAATCATCTCAACTTCCACTCCACTGGGTGAACCTTTGGCTTATGAGGGGGACAATATCTACGCACTGGCATCACTGTTTTTAAACGCGTCACAAAAAACAGAACTTCAGGAACGCTACAAAAGCGGAAAAGAAGGATATGGTCACTTCAAAAAGTACCTCAAAGAGTTAATATGGGAAGAGTTAGGAGAAGCCAGAGAGAAACGCGCGTACTACCTCACTCACATGGATGAAGTACAAGACATTTTAAAAGAAGGGGCACAAAAAGCCAAAGCCATCGCACAAACTAAAATGCTTCAGATAAAAGAAGCCATAGGACTACTCTAAAACGATATTCTTGTCTTAGAGCAAAATATCCTGCTTACTTATCTGGGGTAGGTGTTTCATACACACTTTCATCTACCACCGTAACGACATTGCTCTCATCAATTGCATCATACTCCACAATCAGATACACAACACCGAGAGCCAAAAGTAGTGCTAGCACTATAGCAAATTTTTCAAAAAAGTTTTTCATTCTTATATCCTTTTAACTTTGCCTTATTGTAACATAGTCAAGTTTATAAACACCATTATCGGATTTAAAATAACCTTAATTAAGACTAGACTGCTTTGATTTCAACAAATGAAAGGCTGTCATACGCATCTAAAATACTATCGACCATGGAAAGATTTATCTGACCTGTAGCATAAATAGAGACATGCAAATCTCCCTCGTTTTGATACCCTTTTTGACCACTTAGGGTGAGTAGGTGTTTTGAGATGGCATCTGCTGTGTGTATGAGCTTCACTTCATGCTGCATCACTTTCTCGATGGTTTTAGCGATGAGCGGATAATGCGTGCACCCAAGCACAATCGTATCGACACCTGCTTCACGCATAGGTGAGAGCCATCCCTCTAGCATTTGGGTTGTTTTCAAGGAGTCTATCTCACCTTTTTCGATTTGTTCAACCAAGCCATGACAGGCCTGTTCAAACATCTCGATATTTTGAGTACAAGAAAGGGTCTGAACAAGATTGTGGTATTTGTCACCTTGCAAGGTTGCAGGTGTTGCCAAAACCCCTATTTTCCCTGTTTGCGTCTGTGCTATAGCAGGCTTGATGCCTGGTTCTGTTCCTATGATAATCAAAGAAGGATACCGCTCTCTTAGCCCCGTGATGGCAGCAGAAGTAGCTGTATTGCATGCCAAGATGAGTGCATTTATCTGGTGGGTATCAACAAGGTACTGTGTGACTGCAAGAGAAAAGCGTAGGATTTGTTCAGGCGTTTTTTCGCCATAAGGAGCATTTTTAGTATCGGCAACATAGAAAATCTCAGCGCCCTTAACGAGCTTTGTCATCGCTTGCACAACAGTCAAGCCACCCAAACCCGAATCAAACACGCCGATTTTTAACATCCTAGCCCCTAAACCAAACTGCCCTAGCGTGCTTATGCACCCTCGTTCATGATAGAAAGGAACTCTTCATTGCTTTTTGTTTTTAGCATTTTAGAGAAGAGGAACTTCAAGCCCTCTGCTTCTTCCATGTTTTGCATCGCGTTTCTGAGTGCCCATACTTTTTGCAGTGTCTCTGGTTTCATCATCAGCTCTTCTTTACGCGTACCTGATTTGGTCACATCGATAGCAGGATAGATACGCTTCTCAGACACATGACGACTCAGCACCACTTCGGAGTTACCTGTACCCTTGAACTCCTCAAAGATAACCTCATCCATGCGACTACCCGTGTCGATGAGTGCCGTGGCGATGATGGTCAAAGAACCACCCTCTTCTATGTTTCTGGCCGCACCAAAAAAGCGTTTTGGCTTATGAAGCGCATTGGCATCCACACCACCCGAGAGTACTTTACCTGAACTTGGTGTGACGGTGTTGTACGCACGCGCAAGTCTGGTGATGGAGTCTAGCAAGATGATGACATCTTTACCCATCTCAACGCGTCTTTTGGCTTTTTCGATGACCATTTCGGC
>DYTF01000110.1 GCA_020726105.1 Sulfurovum sp.
TTTACTTTTTCTTCTGACCACTCTACGATAGGACCTCTTACAGCCTTCTCAAGATTAGTAGCAAATAATTCTATTTCTTGTTCCTCACAAGCTAACATAAGTAGCTTTGTAAGCCCATTACTATTTACACTTAAGTAAGCATTATCTATCTGTGTATTACTACCAATAGCTATTACTTTACTATCTCTACCTATTCTAGTTAGAATTGTATTCAATGAGGATATACTAAAGTTCTGTGCTTCATCTAAGATTACTACAGCATTACTTAGTGTTCTACCTCTTAGCTCTCCTATCCATTGAGCTTCAATTTGATACTTAGCAATAAGCTCTTCTGTTTTAGCCTCTAAGGCTTCAATAGCATAATCTTTATCTTTCTTTTTCTTCTTTATACTCTCAGTAGCTATAAACTCAATAGTATCATATAATGGGTGATTGTATATCTTCATCTTCTCTGCTTGAGAGCCAGGTAAGAAACCTATCTCAGCATTCTTTTCAACAGATGCAATACTATTTCTTATATATATTATTTTCTTAAATAAACCTTTATCTATCAATCTCATAGCACCAGCTATAGATAATACATTCTTACCGCTACCAGATTTAGCCTCAATAATAGTTACATCAAATGGTGTTAGAATACCAGACATTGCAAACATCTGCCCTACATTTATAGGTTTAATATCACTCTTTCTTAATTCATTCTCATCAATCATTTGTATCAAACCACCTTTGATGATACCAAACACAGAATAGTTTTTAGTTGAATCGTGAAATATATAACAATAGTTTTGTTGAACATAGTCTGCATCTACTTCAATTATAGGTTTATTGAAGAGGGAGTTAAACATTTCTGCTGATACCTCAAGGGTTTTAATATACTTGAAGTTCATTTCTTGTTTATTAATAATACCCCTAGATTGAACACCAAGGCTAATAGCCCTAGTTCTACACATAATATCCTCAGATAGTAGATAGGTTGCTTCAGGTGTTTTATAATAGGTACTAGCAAATGAGGTTACTTTGATTATCTGTCTATCATTTAAGATACCTCTATCAACATTACCTAATTTATAGTCCCTAAAGCTTATAATGTGGATACAAATCTTATCAATCATTAGTTGCATCACTGTTACATTCTTATCATTCCCAACAACAACTTTGTCTGTTACAACAGCTTTACTTAATAATCTACCAAAGTCCCTAGCTTGATAACCTATTTCAGTCATAAGTGTTTTCTTTGTATCTAATTCATCAATAACTGTTTCAGGTAAAATAATTAAATTCTTACCCTCCTCAGCTAATGAGATGATGAAGTTAGCTTCATTAAGTATTATGTTTGTATCCAGTACATAGTAGTTATCAAACTTCTTTTTCATTTATTACCTTTTTGTTTTCCCATCTAGTCATTACATCTATCTCATTTAACCAAATATCTGTTCCTTCAATAACCTTATTCATCTCCTCCTCAGTTAAGAAGTTTCTATAGATATCCCTAAAGGCTCTATTGAGTTCTTTATCAGAGAAGGTTTGTTGTGCTTTAACTTCGTGTCCCTTACCTTGTATACCTGTTGAATAGTTATGTATCATAAATGATAGATATGGTGCACATACGACTTCATCACAAGCCATAGTAATTATAGTAGCAGATGAAGCTACTGTACCAGACAAATGAGCTATTACTTGAGCTTTTGATTTCTTAATGGCATCTATAATATAGAGAGCACTATCAACATAGCCACCACCATTATTAATATAAATATTTATTATATGGTGTTCCTCAGCTGTGGTTAGTGTATGTACTAACTTATTATAAGTAGCTGGATATTCTATTGTATCTGTGAGGTACATATCTATATTAAACACATCTCTTGTTACAATAGGGACATAATCATCCCATACTGTGTTTTTTGTTGACTTAAGCTCAATTTCTTCCATTTTTATCCTTTATTATATTAGTATGTAAATTCACCTGAAAGACCAACTACAGCATAGTCAGCACTTCTACCTTCAAAGAAGTTTTGATAAGAACTTCCGTTGCTCAGCTCATCAAACCAAGGTAATGGATTTTCAGCTACCATATAATTCTCTTTTAATCCTAATTGTACCAATCGTCTATCAGCTATAAATTCAATATATAGTTTAACCTCTTCTTTTGTTAGATTAGGTATATCAAAAGAACCGAAGGCAAAGTCAATAAAGTTCTTTTCTACTCTAACAATCTTTCTTGTTAAACTATAGATAGCACTCTTAAAGTCATCATTAACTTCTTTAGGGTTCTCATTACACCAAGTTCTAAATAACCAAGCATTTCCCTCTACGTGTAGTGTTTCATCTCTTAATGACCACTCATTTATCTTGCAAGTTCCCATATACTTACCGATTCGTTCAAAGTTCTTTAACATAATAAATGAACCAAATAGGGAGATGCCCTCTAATAATAAACCTTTAGCTAATAGTAAACCAAAGTTATCAGATATCACTTCTTGCATAAAAAGGTTCTTCTCAGCTGTTTCTTTATGAAGTAAGAAATCAGTAAAGTAATTATCAGGGAAACCTAAGCTTTCATTCAAATGACC
>DYTF01000044.1:0-9378 GCA_020726105.1 Sulfurovum sp.
AAAGGTAAAAAGTGGCGATAACGGTCAGTAAAAAACTCCTGCGTATAGCGGGTAAAACAAATGCGGAGTTTAAACTCATAGGTGAGGGCGATAAGGTCTTGGTGGGGCTTAGTGGGGGTAAGGATTCGTTAGCGTTGGTGCATGTGCTTAAACATATGCAACGCCATGCACCGTTTAAGTTTTCGTTTGAGGCAGTCACCATCAACTACGGTATGCCCAACGAGCAATACAATGCCCTGCATGAACATTGTAAAGAAAATGAGATTATCCATCATGTGTTCGAGACCAATATCTTTGATGTTTCGCAAGATGCTATTCGCCCCAATAGCTCATTTTGCAGTTATTTTTCGCGTATGAGAAGAGGCGCACTGTATAGTTATGCCGAGCAGGGCGACTTCAACAAGGTGGCATTGGGACATCATTTTGACGATATGGCGGAGAGTTATTTTATGAATATGTTTTATAACGGCACCATGCGAACGCTAGCCCCTATCTACAAGGCAGAGAGGGGTTTTCACCTCATACGACCGCTCATCATGGTGCGAGAATCTCAAACCAGAGGTTTTGTGGAAGACAATGCTCTTGTTGCCATAGGCGATGAGGCCTGTCCTGCGATGCTCAAAGATGTCAAAGCACCTTATGCTAGAGCAAAAACAAAAGAGTGGCTCAAGGGCATGGAGATGGAAAATAAAAATTTCTTTAAAATGCTTCAATCGTCACTCAGTACGATACACGATGATACATTCTTAGATAGCGCGCGATGGAAAAGAGATGATATATGATACAAAGTTGTGAATTTGAAGCAACGAAAAATGAAAGACTAGATAAGGCTTTGGCATCACATCTGGGTGTGAGTCGTAACCAAATAGAGAAACTCATAGAAAGCGAATGTGTAAGCATAGACGAAAAAGTAGTCACAAAAACCAGCCAAAAAGTGCTCATCGGAGCTAAGGTACGCTATGTTTTGCCTGAAGTAGTCAAAAAAGAAGCGGTAGAGGTTGATTTTGATGTTGAGGTGATTTATGAAGATGCGCATCTGTTGGTCATCAATAAACCTTCTGGACTCGTGGTGCATCCAGCACCTTCAGTGAAAACGCCTACTTTGGTTGATTGGCTTGTGTACAAAGGCATCTCGCTCTCTACACTCAGCGGTGAGGAGCGTCACGGTATCGTACACCGCATCGATAAAGAAACTACAGGTGCATTGGTTATCGCCAAAGACAATCAAACGCATGAAGCACTAAGCACCCAGCTCCAAGACAAGAGTATGGGGCGTTATTATCTGGCACTTATTGATTGCCCTCTCAAAGAAGACACTCGGGTGGACAAACCCATCGGACGCAATCCTAAAAACAGACTCATGATGGATGTTGTACCTAGTGGCAGAAGTGCAAAAACCGCTTTCGCAAAACTATTAGAGGGCCAGTGGGGCGTGGAGCTGATTGCTGCAAAACTCTTTACAGGTAGAACCCATCAAATCCGTGTCCATCTCAAGAGTTTAGGGCGACATATCTTAGGAGATAACTTATACGGTTTTAAGAGCAAAAGAGGTACTATACCACGAGTTTATTTGCATGCGTATCTTCTGTATCTGACACACCCAATCACGGGCGAAAAGATGGAATTTGTTGCCCCACTTTTTGAGGATATGAAACATTTTTTATCCAAATATTTTGTGCTAGATGAGGTGAGTGAAAAGATTAATCCTAAGAGTTTTGATTCGTTTTTTATTTAGTCCTAGCACAAATCATCTAAACGCTACACCGATACAAGCAGGAAAAATGCCACACCTAAAAGCAAACCCCTTTGATACATCGCGACTGGAACAAGCTCTAGCAGAAAGCCAGACCATGACATTTGTCGCGACTTCTTTTGGCAACAAGGAGACACTCATCGGAGTGGAGCACTGTGGTGAAGAGTTTTTGCTTCAGCTCAAACCCGATGAAAATGGGGTGCTGCTCAAGTATGACAAAGTGACAAGACCCTTAAAAGTAGCTTTACTTAAAGAGGCAATCGCTCTTGTGGCACAAGAGTTGGATCTGGAGATACTCTCATCCAATATTGCCTTCTCTTCAAGTAAGGCAGCACTCTCTTCGCAGTATTTTAAGAAGATTGAAGCCTTTGAGGGGATGGTTTATCCTAAAGAGAAACTGTGTGTAGAAGTGGGTTTTGGGAGTGGACGCCATTTGTTGTATCAAGCAAAAAAAAATCCTGATACACTCTATATCGGGCTTGAGATACACACGCCATCAGCACAACAGGTACTGGGGCAGATAGAGTTGCAGCAGCTGGACAATATCTGGGTGGTCAATTATGATGCACGACTCTTCTTGGAAATGTTACCTTCAAATAAATGTGAACAGATTTTTGTGCATTTCCCTGTACCTTGGGATAAAAAACCCCACAGAAGAGTCATCAGCCCTAGCTTTATTGAAGAGTCTATGCGTGTGCTAAAAAAAGACGGACAGCTAGAACTTCGTACCGACAGTGATGCTTATTTTTGGTATGCACTTGAGACATTTTTTGCATCGCTTAAAACAGAAGTAACTGTATATAAAAACAAAGCACTTGAGGTGACGAGCAAGTATGAAGCAAGATGGCTTAGACAAGAGAAAGACATCTATGAAGTGCATGTTAGGACACTGCTTGAATCACCGCCCAAAACAGAAGTGATTGATTTTAATTTTAATGAGGTAAAATATACAGACAAACTAAAAGAGTGTTTGCCTCAAAAAGCCGTGATATACGAGGGATATTTTGTGCATTTTGAGCGTATTTATACGATTTCAAAACATGCTTTACTGATAAAATGTGCTTTTGGAAGTTTTGACAGACCAGAACACAAGTATCTACTCCTTGATGCCCAGAGTTGTAGATATTTTGTCTCTCCTCCTGTTAAGACTTCAGTCAATTTTCAAGCACATCAAGCACTAAAGGCTCTATTGATGCCATCAGAAGGAGAGGACTATGTCTAATGTTATCCATGCTTCACATCTTACGCTAAGTTATAGCAATAGTGATAAAGAGATTATTCAAGATGCGACTTTTAGTATCAAAAAAGGTGATTTTGTGTTTATTACGGGCCCTAGCGGTTCAGGTAAATCGACACTCCTTAAGTCTCTTTATGGTCAGCTTAAACCCAGTGAGGGCGGTTTGGTTGTGGGCGGGCATGACCTTACAGACATATCGAAAAATAAACTTCAAGAGTTAAGAACGCATATGGGTATTATCTTTCAAGACTACAAACTCATCAATGAATGGACAGTCGCTAAAAATGTCGTCTTGCCTTTAATGATTGCAGGGTATTCTACTGACATACAAGATACACAAGCAAGGAGACTCCTCAAACATGTCAAATTATCTGAGCATATAGACAAGTATCCTTTGGAGCTTAGTGGTGGAGAGCAACAACGCGTGGGTGTTGCAAGAGCTTTGGCCAAGAATCCTGTTATTATCTTAGCGGATGAGCCTACGGGAAATCTTGATGATTACTCTTCTAATGTGATTTGGGATTTGATGGAAAATGCGTGTCAGCAGCTTGAAACCACTGTCTTGGTTGTGACTCACAAAATCCCTACCATTTTTTCATTGCCGTATAGGCATTTTATTATTGAGGGTAAGGGCGTCTATGAAGTACATTAGAAACCATTTGATGTTTATTTTGCCATTAATGGCAATTTTGTTGGGTATTGAGTTTCTTTTGGTGTTTGAGCGTACTACAGATACTTATGAGAAAGGACTCAAAGATGGCTACTCCATGTTCGTGGTCACCAAAGAGCCTGTGGAGCTTTCTAAGTTTCAAACACTCAATGAGCATATCAGTGCAAGCAAGCCGATAAAGCGAGAAAATATTGTAGCAGAGGTTACAAAAGGTGTAAGCCAAAGTACGAGTGAAGAGATTTTAACAGCATTGCCTTATTTTTATAACCTTAGTCTGGATTCGTATCTTCATACCTCTGAGCTAGAAAAAATCAAAAAAAATCTACTCTTAGACCCAAAGGTAAAAAAAGTTGAAACCTTTGGCAATAGCCATCAGTCTAATTATAAACTGTTCTCTTTCATTAAATTTACATTGAAAATTTTTATCGTTTTTATGGCGGTTGTGAGTCTGTTTTTGATTATTAATCAAATGGAAATATGGAAATATGCCCACAAAGAACGCATGCAGGTTATGGAGATATTTGGTGCGCCACTCATGCTAAGGTCAGGCGTGCTTTTTAAGATAGCCATCATAGATGCAGTGGTTGCAACGGTGTTGGTTTCTGCACTTTTTTTCTACTTTAAATTTTACTGGGCAACACAAAGTGGCATTGACATTATGGTGCAAAACCAAGAAGCCCTTTTTAAACTTGCAGATATAGGACTTTTGTTGGGGTTTGCATTTGTGATTGTTATCTTTGCTGTCTATTCTGTTGTCTTTAGTGCCAAGGGAGTACAGGAGTGAAATCCATCATTTTTTTTTGCCTCATGGGTATGGGCTTAGTATGGGCAGCATCAACTACGGCAAAAATCAAAAAATCCAAGCAAACATTGTCCACTGTGGAGTCCGAGAGAAAACAAGCTAGCACCTACTTAGGCAGAGTCGCAAAAGATATTAAGATTGCGCAAAGAGATATTGTATATATTGAGAAAAAGATGGATGAGCTAGAGAGTGACCACGAAGAGACGCAAAAAGAATATGATGCACTTAAAGACGAACTCAAAAAATCAGAACAAGATTTAGCCCATACGAGTGGTGCACTTGAAGAAAAACGCCAGAGATTTATCTCTTTGCTTTCCGAGCAGTTTTCTATTGTGTATGCCTTGGAACAAGCGCATGAACCCACTAGAATGTCTATCATGACACAAGAGGTTTACGCGGCATACAAAGCCCAGAATACAAAGACGCTTGAAAATCTCACCATAGATTTAGATATGCTTAAGAAATCAAAAGAGAACAAAATAGCTTTACGCAATCAAACAAAAACAAAAATTCAAACGATTGAGAAAAAAAGAGAAGAGTACGCACAAAAAAAGGAAGCCAAAGAGAAATTACGCAAAAAACTTACCAAAGATGAAGAGACATATAACGCCAAACTCGAAAAAATTGTAGACAAACAGAACGCTTTGCGTTCCACTTTGGCAGAACTCAACATTTTGCAAGCGCAAGAGGTAGAAGAAGCCAAAAAAAGAGCCTTAGCTGAAAAAGAAGCGATGCGTTTGGAGAAGACAAGACAAAGAGAGATTCGTGAAGCCAAAGCTTTGGCGCGTACTAAGGCAAAAAAAGCGCAGAAGGCTTTGCAGGTAGCTAAAACACAAGAAGAGAAAGAAAAAGCCCATGTTGCAATACAAGAGGCCCAAACGGAAAGCAAAAAAGTGTACCAAGAGAATGAAAAAGTAAAACAAGTGAACTCTTCCTATAAAGCAACAGCGACTTACGCATATCAAGGAGAAAAAACCATTTCTCCACTGCCCGGTGCTCGTGTCATTAAGAAATTTGGTACTTACATAGACCCGATTTATAAAATCAAGATTTTTAACGAATCCATTACCATGCAGCGCGCATCTAACACAAAAGTGCAAAATATTTTAAATGGGAAAGTTGTCTTTGCTGGAAACAGCAGTATGTTGGGTAAGGTGGTGGTTGTGTCGCATAGTGACCGCATTCATACCGTGTATGCAGGGCTTTCTAAGATAGCACCTACCATACAAGTGGGCACAAAGATACAAAAAGGGTATGTGGTAGGAAAAGTCAATGAAAAACTCATTTTTCAGGCAACAAAAGATTCCAAACATATTGACCCCATGAAACTTATTCAGATTTGATAGAGGTTGCATTTAACCCTCTTCTCAACCTCATTTGGGTATAATCGCGAAAATAGATAAAGGGCTGCCCGTGATAAGAAGAGTGTTGGTAAAGTTTTCTGGTGAAGCATTGGCAGGCGAAGAAGGGTATGGTATTGACACAAAGATTCTTAATTTTATCGCAAATGAAATCAAGGAACTGATTGACAACAAGATACAAGTAGGCATTGTTGTGGGTGGTGGAAATATCATCCGTGGTGTGAGTGCAGCAGCAGATGGCATCATCACGCGTACTTCAGGTGACTACATGGGGATGCTTGCAACGGTGATAAACGGCGTAGCCATTCAGGAGGCGTTGGAGCATATCGGCTTGGAAGCCAGATTGCAAACGGCTATTGATATGCAAGAGATTGGTGAAGCATTTATCGTCAGACGCGCTAGAAGACACTTGGAAAAAGGTCGCGTGGTTGTCTTTGCGGGTGGCACAGGAAACCCTTATTTCACAACAGATACAGCAGCGACACTGAGGGCTTCTGAGATTGGTGCAGAGTTACTGATTAAAGCGACAAAAGTAGATGGTGTGTATGATAAAGACCCCAACAAATTTCATGATGCAGTTAAGTTGAATGCACTAAGTTATGATCAAGCGTTAGGCGATAACATAAAAGTAATGGATGATACTGCTATTGCACAGGCAAAAGAAAATGGCTTGCCTATTGTTGTCTGTAATATGTTTGAAAAAGGTAATTTACTTGCAATTATTCAGGGTGATATGAGCCTATGCTCTATTGTTAAATGATATTGATTTAAATTTAGAAAACAAACCAAAGGATATAAAAATGAGAACAGAACAATTGACTGCCAAAGCGCTTGAAAAAGTAGATTTTGATAAATACCTTCTTGCAAATGCAGTGGGAAAAAGAGCAGAAGCGATAGCCAATGGTGCTAAGCCGTGTTTAGATATAGATACCTCTCGTATGAAATATACTGAAATTGCACTCAGAGAAATCGCTGAGGGAAAAATCATAGTAAGCATTGAAGGTTAAAAAACCTTGGACGCTTTTCTAAATAAAGCCCAAAACATAAGCACCATAGAGGAAGCAACCGCACTTCTTTGGAGCATCGTTTTAAACCCACTTCCTGCGACACAATCCGCACTTAAACTTTCACTTGAAGCCCACGAAGGACAAACGCGAAAAAGCGGAGAGCCGTATGTGGTTCATCCTATATTGGTCGCTGCCATTACCGCGCGCATTTCCAATGATGAGATGATGGTGCAAGCTGCCCTTTTGCATGATGTGGTAGAAGATACCAGTTGCAGTATTGAAGAGTTGATTTCTCTTTTTGGGGAAGATGTGGCACATATGGTTGAAGGGCTGACCAAGATTATTGAGATTCGAGGTGAAGAACTCATCTCTTCAGAATCAGACGAACGACTCATCAACTCTGCACTCTCGTTTAGAAAAATGCTCATAGCGTCCATTAAAGATGTTCGTGTGCTTGTCATCAAGCTCTGCGATAGACTGCACAATATGCTCACGCTTGAAGCACTTACGCCTGAAAAACAAAAACGCATCGCCGAAGAGACGATGGTGGTCTATGCACCCATTGCACACAGATTAGGGATTTCTCAACTTAAAAATCACTTGGAAGATTTAAGCTTTCGCTACATTTACCCTGAAGATTATGAACAGATCGATGCGTATTTGCAATCAAATACACAGAATTTACAGTTTAAACTCAACGCGTTGATACAAAAAGTCGATGCCTTGTTGCATAAAGATGGATTTAGCGAAGATGATTTTGAAATTTTTGGCAGAATAAAACACCACTATTCTATCTACCTCAAGATGCATCGTAAAGGGGTTAGCATCGAAGAGGTGCTGGATTTACTTGCGATTCGTATCATCGTGACTGAGCCTATAGCGTGCTACAGAGTTTTGGGGTTGATACATTTACAGTTTACGCCGCTTATCTCGAGATTTAAAGACTATATCGCTGTTCCCAAAGAGAATGGATACAAAACCATTCACACGACTTTGTTTGATGAGGAGGGTATTGTTGAGGCACAAATCCGAACCATGGAGATGCATAGGCTTGCAGAATATGGTGTTGCAGCGCATTGGAAATATAAAGAGGGTAATAATACGGTTAGTTTAGGGTGGCTAGAGGGACTACACTATCAAAATGAATCCATAGAAGAGTTTTACCAATTGGCAAAAACAGATTTGTTTTCTGAAGATATTGCAGTATTTTCCCCCAAGGGTGATTATTACACGCTTCCCAAAGGGTCTGTTGCGCTTGATTTTGCTTATGCGATTCACTCTAAAGTGGGGGTCACGGCTGCTGAAGCGTTAATCAATAAACAAAAGGCATCGTTATTAAGCATATTGAAAAATGGAGATATTGTCAAAATCCTTAAAGATAAAGAACCTCATTTGCACTGTTCATGGGTAGACATCGTTAAAACTTCCAAGGCCAAAGAAGGCATACGCAGCGCATGTAGGTCACGCATAAAAGAGGCAGATACTTTGAGCGCATACAATATTTTAGGTGCACTTTTTTCTCAAAAAAGTACTGAGATAATGGATCTTATTAAACATATCGAACTCCATGATACTATTTATAAACTTCCAAGCACACTGGATTATTATAAAGAGGTGATTCATCAAGTGGCAGAACTTCTCGACACTAAAGAGTTGCGCTTTTGGGAACTACTTAAAAAGGGATATAAAAAACCTTTACTTAAAGAGTTAGAGCATTTTAGTTTTTTTAGCAACAAAGCACTTGATGGTGCAGAGTTTGACTATTGTTGTCATCCTAAGGTGGGCGATCAGATTGTAGCATTTTATCAAGAAGGCAAGGCAGTTGTGCACCATAAACTGTGTAAAAAAGCTTACACTAAGATGTTTGAAGGTGATGAAATGCTCTATGTGCAATGGAGTGGTGTCAAGCTAAGCAAATATCGGCTTACTATCAGTCTTCAAAACAAAAAAGGTATATTGGCAGATTTGTTGGCAAAACTTTCCGAGCTTAACCTCAATCTTTTGAGTATCGAATTTGGTATTAAAAACTCAGAGCAAGCCGAGCTTTGTCAGATAGAAGCTGAATGTAGCGAATCAAAAAAACAGTTTTTGGCTGAAAAAATTTCACAAAAATTTAAACTCATCGAAATTATCAACCTAGATGATGCTTACAATAAATAACAGGGGAAGTAGACATGGTGCAACACGCATTAGAAGAGATTAGTAGAGGTACAGCAGAAATCATAGACAAAGAGCGTGTGGAAAAACTTGTAACACGGTATTATGAAGACGGCACGACCTATACGGTCAAAGCAGGGTTTGACCCTACGGGGGCTGATTTGCACTTAGGACATACGGTATTGCTTCAAAAACTTCGTATATTTCAAAAGCACGGAGGAAGAGTACAGCTTCTTATCGGTGATTTTACCGCAACCATCGGTGACCCTACGGGCAAAAGCGAAACACGAAAGATACTGGATGCTGACACCATACTGGCAAATGCAAAAACCTATCAAGAACAGGTATTTAACATTTTGGATGAAAGTAAAACAGAGGTGGTGTTTAACTC
>DYTF01000044.1:9478-13726 GCA_020726105.1 Sulfurovum sp.
CTTGATGGGGTTCAAAAGATGAGTAAATCCTTGCAGAATTACATCGGTATCACAGAAGAACCTAAAGATATTTATGCTAAAACACTTTCTATCTCAGATGCGCTGATGTGGCGGTATTATGAGCTTTTGAGTGAAAATACGCTTGAAGAGATAGCACAAATGAAAGAGGGTGTGCAAATGGGTACACTTCATCCTAAAACAATCAAGGAAAACCTTGCGCTTGAGCTTGTTACAAGGTTTTATAATGTAGAGTTGGCTACACTTGCCAAAGAAGAGTTTGACAATGTGTTTAAAGAAAATCTTCTGCCTGCTGATATGAATGAAATAGAGGCAGAAGAGGGCATCTGGATTTGTAAAGCTTTGGTGGATGCAGGCTTAGAGCCATCTACCTCACAAGCTAGAAGAGACATCAAACAAAATGCTGTGAGCCTCAATCAGGAAAAAGTTTCTGATGATGCCCTAAACCTGAGTGCAGGTGAGTATATATTGCAAGTGGGCAAGCGAAAATTTGCAAAAGTAAAGGTTGGGTAATGCCATTTAAGTCTTTTAAAATCGGAAAATATACGATTGAAAAGCCGATTATGCAAGGTGGTATGGGCGTTGGCATATCATGGGATCAGTTGGCGGGGAATGTCTCCAAAGAGGGTGGTTTGGGTGTCATTTCTGCTGTAGGTACAGGGGTTTATAAAAACAGAGCGTATGCTGAAAAGACAGTCGGTAAAGAACATAGACCATTAGAAGCCATCAATTTTTACTCGTACCCAGCTCTCAAAAAAATCTTTGATAATGCAAGAGAAATTTGTGGCGATAAGCCCTTGGCAGCCAATGTTCTCTATGCGCAAAGCGAATACAACCGTGTGGTAGAAGATGCGTGCAGGGCTGGAGCGAACATCATCATCACAGGTGCAGGTTTACCGCTGACGATGCCAGAAGCTACGAAAAATTACCCAGATGTTGCTTTGGTACCCATTGTTTCTACGGCGAAAGCGTTAAGGATTTTATGCCGTCGTTGGCAAAAAACACACAACAGACTTCCCGATGCAGTTATCGTGGAAGGGCCACTCAGTGGAGGGCATCAAGGCTTTAAGTACGAAGAGTGTTTCATGCCTGAAAATCAACTGGAGATGATTTTGCCCCCCGTGGTAGAAGAGGCTAAAAACTGGGGTTCTATGCCTATTATTGCCGCAGGTGGGGTGTGGGATCATGATGATATTGTCAAAATGATGGAACTCGGTGCAGATGCGGTGCAGATGGGAACACGATTTATCGGCACAGTGGAGTGTGATGCAAGTCAAGTGATGAAAGACATTATCATCGCTGCAGATAAAGACGACATCCAGCTCTTTAAATCTCCTGTGGGTTATCCTGCAAGAGGTGTGCGAACACAGTTGCATGAAGATATCGAAAAAGGCACAGCACCTAAAGTAGCGTGTATCTCAAACTGTGTTGCACCGTGTCATCGTGGTGAAGAGGCGAAAATTGTAGGGTATTGCATAGCAGACAGGTTGACCGATGCCTATGATGGGTTGGCTGAAACGGGACTTTTCTTTACGGGTGCAAACGGGTATCGTCTTAAGGAGATTATCACCGTAAAAGAGCTGATGGATAAACTCATCAATGGTGAAAACAGCTAAGCATGTCAAAACTCGGCAGGATTTTCGTTTCACTCTTCATTCTAAATACCCTGCTGGTCTCAGGCATCAATACTTTGCAAAAAGCACTCGTACAAAAGGGTGAATTGCAATTGTATTTTTCTAAACCCTTACTTCAAAACACCCTATCTCATTCTGTACTGAATGCACCTTATCGCGTTATTTATGACTTTGAAAACACCCGTTTGACGCACAGCCGTGTTGCCTCAGGACTCCCTGATAATGTACGCATTTCTCAACATAAGCAAGCCGTTGTGCGTATTGTTATCGAGTCAGACAAGCCCTTTAAGTTTGCTGGGTATCAGCCATTTTTTCCTGAAAACCAATATAATATCGTAGTGCCAAAAGCAAGCAAAACGCTACTTAAAGCGCACCACGCACCACGAATCATTAAAAAAATGACAGAACCAAGATTACTCTCCAAGGAAACCACCGTAGCACTGCCAAGTGGATTGGGTCGCTCTAAACTCATCGTGATTGACGCGGGACATGGGGGACATGATGCAGGCGCTGTTTCTGGTGGTAAAAAAGAAAAAGATGTTGTCTTGCAAATCGCCAAAAAAATCGAACAAGAGCTGAGAAAAAGAGGGCATCCTGTCTATATGACACGCACAAGTGATCGGTTTTTAACACTACCACAGCGTACAAAGATAGCTGATGAGAAAAATGCAGCCGCTTTTGTATCGATACACGCCAACTCTGTGCCTAAAAACAAACAAACTAAAGTTCACGGTGTTGAAACCTTCTTTTTGCAAAAAACCAGAGATGCCAGATCCAAACGCATCGCGGAGAGAGAAAACAAATCTGTGTTAAAAGGAGCAAGTGTACTGAGTCGTAATATTATCTTAGATTCGGTTCTCTCTGGGCCGAAGATTGTGCAGTCTAACAAACTTGCGATTGATGTGCAACGACGGATTTTATCCAATGTGCATAGTAGATATGGTGGCGTGAGAGATGGTGGTGTGAAACATGCACCCTTTTGGGTGTTAGTGGGTGCGAGCAGACCTTCTGTGTTGGTTGAGGTAGGGTACATTTCTCATCCTATAGAACGGCAGAGATTGTGTAACCCACAGTATCAAAATCTTGTGGCAAAAGGAATCGCTGAAGGGGTA
Organism: Sulfurovum sp.; assembly: GCA_020726105.1. GTDB lineage: Bacteria > Campylobacterota > Campylobacteria > Campylobacterales > Sulfurovaceae > Sulfurovum. Next base: position 12,243 of record DYTF01000044.1, read on the forward strand.
GACGCGTATCTGCTCAACAGAAAAAAAGAGATAGATTTTTAATAAGGGGGGAGATTTACTATGAGAGTTATAATGCAGCGTAGTGTGAGTATGATGTGTGTGGGCGGTACAGCACTTTTATTGCTTTCAGGATGCGGTGGTGCAAGCAAAAGCAGCTTAAGTGTGGACAGGTCATCTAGCGTAGTAGTCATTGATGCAGGGCATGGTGGGCATGACAGTGGCGCGGTAAACAGTGGCAAAAAAGAGAAAGACTTAGTGTTGCAGATTTCTCAAAAGATTTACAAAGAATGTAAAAATCAAGGCTACAAAGTCTATCTTACACGCGCAACAGATAGATTTTTAACACTCCCACAGCGTACGCAGATAGCAGACCACAAAAAGGCAGATGTTTTTATCTCAGTGCATGCCAATGCCATCGCCAATGCAAGTAAGTTTTCAACAGTAGAAGGGTTGGAGACTTACTATCTGCAACAAACCAGAGATGCAAGGTCACAAAATATCGCCGCTAGAGAAAATGCTTCAGTACTCATGGGCGCAGATGAGCTGAGTAAAAATGTCATCCTTGACTCGGTGTTGAGTGGGCCTAAGATTATCGAGTCACACAAGTTGGCGATAGATGTACAAAACAATATCATGGGACATCTTGATAGAAAATACAAACAGGTTAAAAACGGCAGTGTCAGACCCGCACCTTTTTATGTTCTTGTGGGTGCCAGCAGACCCTCTGTGCTCATAGAAGTGGGTTACATCACCAACCCCAAAGAAAGAGAAAGACTCCATACTTCAGCGTACCAAAAAGAGATAGCCAAAGGGGTTGTCGCGGGAGTTGGAAGATATATAGATAATAGAAAAAAAGAAGTTGGGTTTTAGAAGAAGGCATCTACCAAAATTTTGGCAGATGAAGTAGAGATTATTTGTAGTTCTTAATCGCTTTTTCTAAGATGGCCGTTGCTGCTTCTTTGTCTTTGAAGCCTGCTACTTTGACCCATTTGTTAGGCTCAAGCATTTTGTAAGTCTCGAAGAAGTTTTTGATGCGGTTGAGTGTGTGTTCTGGTATGTCACACAGGTCATTGATGTTGGCATAAGTTGGGTCTATTTTGGTCGTAGGGACTGCAAGGAGTTTTTCGTCTCCACCACTTTCATCTTCTGTCATGAGTACACCCACAAGGCGACATTTGATGAATGAGCCTGCTTGAAGTGGGTAGTCGCAGAGCACCAAAATATCAGCTGGGTCACCATCATCTGAGAGTGTGTTGGCAACAAAACCGTAGTTTGCTGGGTAGTGCATCGCTGAGTAGAGTACTCTGTCTACTTGAACGGCACCTGATTCTTTGTCTATTTCGTATTTGATACTTGAGTTAAGCGGTACTTCAATGATGGCTTTGACTGCATCTGGATTTTCACCATGTCCTATTTTTGTAATATCCATCTGTGATACTCCTTGAAAAGTTTTGCAGATAGTAGCATAATATTGATAAATTCGG
>DYTF01000045.1:0-9896 GCA_020726105.1 Sulfurovum sp.
AAAGAGAAAAAAAACTACTTCAAGACACTATCGCCCTACAGCAAGATGAGACACTGGCTTACTTTAGCACTTGCAGCATCACAGACCCCTCTATGGAAGGTAGTCGTTATGTACTCCACAAGCTTGAAATGGAAAACCTCATCCAACAACAGTATAAAAAATTTTATATTTTTAGACTGCCTCAAGTTGTGGGCAAAACAACCAGTCCGACCATCATTCACTTCTTGTATGACAAAATCACCAAAGGGGAGTCTTTTGATATCTGGGCAAACAGCACTAGAAATCTGATTGATGTGCAAGATATCGTGAAAATTGTTAATTTTATTCTTGATAATGCTCTGTATCATAATGAAGTGACCAATATCGCTTCACCATTTTCTTTCAATGTGCAAAAAATAGTGCATACCATTGAGGAAATAGTACAAAAAAAAGCAAAGTACACTCTTCTTGACAAAGGCGCTTCTTATGCTATTGATATTTCAAAAATTATTTCAATCCTACCTTCAATAAATGTTCAATTCAATAAAAATTATATTGAAAAAATTATTGAAAAATATTATCTATAAAGTACAGAGAAGGCATTAAATGAACATACTTATTGTGACACCAGACATCACAGGTCCCATTAGAAATGGTGGCATAGGTACTGCTTTTGGTGCATTGGCGCTAAGTTGGGCGGAAGAGGGGTATGGCGTAAGTGTTCTTTACGCACTAGGAAGTTATGCAGAGACCGAATCTATCAAATATTGGAAAGAGTATTACCAATCAAAAAACATTGAATTAATTCCATTACCATCCTTTTTAGATTTTGAAATCGATGCATCAGAAGTTCGTGCACGTTCTTATCGGGTTTACTCATGGCTAAAAGAACATGAAAGCAAGTATGATATGCTCATCGCACCGGAATGGCGCGCCGATATATATTATGCGTTACTTTCAAAACATTTAGGACTCTCTTTCAAAAAACTCCCCATGGCTATTGTTACACACAGTCCTACACAATGGGCAGATGAGGGAAATTATGCTATGCCGGATAACCTCGATGCACTTGATATTCATAGCATGGAAAGCGCAGTGGTACAATGGGCAGATATACTCATAAGTCCCAGTCATTATATGATTAATTGGCTTGAGACATCCAACTATCAACCAACGAAAAAACGGCGTGTTATTCAAAACATTCTTTTATCACTACCGAATACTGAAACATTCCCAAAAAATACAGTTGACAAAAATGAGCTTATAGAACTAGTATTTTTTGGACGCCTAGAAGCACGAAAAGGATTGGAGCTTTTTTTAAATGCTATAAAACGATTGCCATCAGAATCAAAACAAAAAATAAAAAGTATCACATTCTTAGGAAAAAAAATAGCGTCGTATCATGCTGAAGAAAAAATAGAGAAAGCACTCAATCCCCATCAAATTAAATGGAAAATTATCGATCATCTGGATCATGTTGGAGCACAAAACTATTTGAGCAGTCACAATCGAGTTGCCGTTATACCATCACTGGTTGAAAATTCACCCTATACGGTTTTAGAATGCATGGGAAGAAAAATTCCATTTATCGCTTCGGATGTCGGAGGAATTGCAGAGCTGATTAATGGGGCGGACAGGGGTCATGTCCTGTTTGCACCCAATCCCTCTTCACTGGCGAACAGAATAGAAAAGCAGCTTACAGAGGGCTTTAGAGTCTCTGAGTCATCCGTTGGATTTCAACAAACACTACAACAGTGGATTGAGCTGCCTTTAATACTTCATTCAACGCAACACGTAGAAGAATCTGCTATGACTTCTTTTCCAAAAGTGAGTGTCTGTTTAGTTCATTTCAATAGACCAACAATGCTGGCAGAAGCTATCGCATCGCTAAGGGGGCAAACGTATACAAATTTTGAAATTATCCTAGTAGATGATGGAAGTACCGACACCCAAGCCATCGCGTATCTACACAGCCTAGAAAAAGAGTTTGAAATATACGGGTGGAAAATCATACGACAAGACAATGCCTATTTAGGGGCTGCTCGTAATAATGCTGTCTCTCATGCTACCGGCGAATATATTATGTTTATGGACGATGATAACATTGCAAAACCACATGAAATTGAAACCTTTATCAAAGCTGCTCTGAATAGCGGAGCTGATATTTTAACCACCGTTTCAGATGTTTTTATGGATGAAATACCTAAAAAGTCCCAAAGAATTTGGCTGCCATTAGGGGGGTTTGCATCACCGGGATTATTTAACAATGTATTCGGCGATGCGAATGCTTTGATTCGTAAAAATGTCTTTGATACGCTTGGCGGATTTACAGAAGATTATGGTGTAGGGCATGAAGACTGGGAGTTTTTTGCAAAAGCAGTTTTAAATGGGTATAAACTCTTTTTAGTTCCTGAACCGCTTTTCTTCTACCGTGTACAACAAAACAGTATGTTTCGTACAGGGCAAACTCAAAAAAATGATTTTAGAAGCTTGAGACCTTATTTAAATCAAACTGATATCAGTGGAGCATTAGGGTATGCCTTGTTTTTACAAACCCATACAGCATCAAAAGTCAATCTGTTCTCCATCAATGAGATTGCACACGTAAGCAGCAATCTCATTCGTAACATCACGGGGTCATCTAAAAAAATAGCAATACAGAAATTTATAGCCCACACTAAGGCAAATGGTCTTCTCTCAAGTCTTAAAAAAACCTATCAATGGCTAAGGAAATAACATGAATTATGCATCAATGGAGCATCAAAAATCTGAGATGATTTTTGGTCTAGATACTATTCGAGCTTTGGCAATTTTCCTTGTATTGGTAGGTCATTCATTTCAACACTCTAGCCTTCCTCTTTGGCTTAAGCAAATTGGTAGTTTTGGCAGTGTCGGGGTAGAACTCTTCTTTGTGCTAAGTGGTTTTCTGATCGGTGGTATTCTTTTAAGCTTGATTGAAAAAAACAAATTTAAGACATTTTCCGATCTCCTTTCTTTCTGGAAACGTAGATGGATGAGAACAATACCTCTCTATGTCATAGTGCTTTTGGCATTTTTACGCTTTGATTATCATGGTTCACACCCCTTGACATTTCATCCGGAATATTGGCTATTTTTGCAAAATTTTGCATGGCCGATTCCTGATGACTTCTTTACACTTTCATGGTCTTTGGCTGTAGAAGAGCATTTTTATCTATGGTTTCCAACTTTATTTCTCATGCTTTTCATTTTTGTATCTAAAAAATCTGCGTTTTATACAACTGCACTGATTTTTTTGAGCACAGCAATTATATACCGAATGTCTTTGCCTTCTATGGACTGGGATGCATTTAACTTCAATTCTCGCATGGTTGTTTTATCACGATTGGATGCCATAATGTTTGGGGTTTTAATGGTTTATATTCAACGTTACCATAAGCTTTTATGGGCAAAACTTTACGCCTTGTTTCCATTATGGTCAATTTTTGTATTAGCTCTTTTGGCATGGTATTATAATGGGGTTCCCGGAATTACTTCACCATTTATACAAATCTTCGGAATGACTATTCAAGCTTTACTCTTGTCATTATTGTTACCATGGTTTGCTAACATAAAATTACAGCCAAGAACCATAGTTCAAAAAGGGGTTGTGTGGACGAGCCGTTTATCTTATTCATTGTATTTAGGTCACATTTTAGTCATTGGATTTGTTAATACTGTTCTTAATTTTACTGGAATGTATGACACCATTTATGGGCAAGCGTATTATTTGTACCCTCTCTATTTTATCGGTTTTTATAGTTTGGCTGTCATCACTTACTATGCCATTGAACGCCCATTTTTAGATTTGCGAGATGGTAAACTGTCAAAAGTCAACATCATTCGTTTGCTTCCTTTCCTTGTTGTCATTTTTGGTTTAGTATTTTTTGCATGAATTTAACTCAGAACCATAATGCAGGTTTAACTGTTGTTCATATTGTTGAATCTTTTGCAGGTGGCGTGTTTGACTTCATTGTCGACCTGACAACAAGTATGAATGAATACCAGCATATTATTATCCACAGTACGCGTGATCACACTCCTCATGATATAGATTCTTATTTTTCTTCTGATGTCAGATTAATCGAATGGAAATACGGCACGAGGGAAGTTTCTATTCTAAAAGACATACAAGCATCAATCGAATTATTCGATTTACTCAAAAAATACCCTGGTGATATTTATCATCTCCATTCATCAAAAGCAGGATTTTTAGGTAGAATAGTAACCCGTCTTTTATCCAAATCACACCAAACCCTTTATACGCCTCATGGTATCTCTTTTTTGCGCCAGGATATTTCATGGGCAAAAAAAACCTTCTACATTGCTTTAGAAAAGATTGGGGCAATGTTTGGAGGAACTGTTGTCGCATGTTCTCCATCAGAACAGAATGCTATTGAAAAAAACGGAATACACTGTACCATGATTGCAAACGGTATCAAGGAACCTAGCCAAAGTTACACTCAAAAGACAACAAATAAGATCATCATAGGAACGTGCGGAAGGATTTCGTACCAAAAAAACCCTTCATTGTTCAATCAAATTGCTACTCACTATAATCATATTCCTTCAATAAGTTTTGTTTGGATTGGTAATGGAGAACTAGAAGACATGCTCACTTCTCCAAACATTCGTATCACAGGATGGTTGTCAAAAGCAAATGTTGAATACGAAATGGCCCAGTTTGACTTGTACCTATCTACTTCACTCTGGGAAGGACTGCCGCTAACTGTCATTTCTGCAATGAGCCTTGACAAACCACTCATTCTTTCAAGATGCACGGGTAATATTGACTTAGTCGAAGAAGGACATAATGGTTATACTTATGAGACGTTAGAAGACGCTATCAAAAAAATAAATCAAGTACTAAACAGTGGAAATATAGATTATTTTAGAAATCATTCGCATCAAATGCACCATAAGTATTTTTACCACACTACGATGATTGAGCATTATAAAAATCTATATATACAAATGTAAAATATACATGACCATAGCGTTTTACATTTATTTTCTGATAGAATATTATTCCCAAAATGAGGCATAAACATGAAAAGCTTACTCTCAAAAATCATCTTTGTACTACTTGACAGCGTGATGATAGCCTTGAGTATTTTCTTGTCATATCTTCTGCGTAATCATCTTACAGGACTCGAAACCCACACGATTGCATTGGCACACTATTTAGGATTTCTTCCTCTCTTTATTATTCCTATTTTACTTTTTGCTTATGAAGGAATCTATGCTCACAGGTATGACTTTTGGCATGAAAGCAGACTGGTCTTAAAGGCACTTAGTTTCTCTTTGGTTTTAGTCTTTGCCTATTTGGCGATGACACGGCACATAGGTGAGTATTCTAGGCTGGTGATAGGTTTTTCATTTATTTTTATGGCGATTCTTATACCTTTAGCAAAAAATATAGGCAAAAAATGGCTCTACAAAGTAGGTATTTGGCAAAAAAAAGCAAAAATTTATGGTGATGATGCGTTCTTGACCAATGAAATATATGACAATCCTTATCTTGGATATGTCAAACCAGAAGCAGGTGAAGATGTTGCAACCGTTTTTATAAACTCTAAAGACAGGGATGCAGAGACGCTCAAAACCATCATCAACTCTCAAATAAAAACAAAACATGAGGTCATATTTGTCCCTCTCGTCAATGAATATGATTTGACACATTCGCCTATCTATGAATTGTCAAATACCCGCACCAATCTCATCATCTTTAACAATAGACTTAAGAGTTGTTATAGGCGATTGCTGCAACATGCATTCAACTATCTACTCGCGCTTTTTTTATTGCCGATTTTACTGCCCATCGTAGGCATACTGGCATTTTTAATCAAAAAAGAATCTTCAGGTCCGATTTTTTTCTCACACCCTCGTATGGGGCAAAATGGGAAAGTCATACCAACGCTAAAATTTAGAAGCATGTATAGCGACGCGGAAGAAAGGCTAGACAGACTCATAAAAGAAGATGAAGCGCTCAGACATGAATGGGAAATGAACTTTAAACTCAAAAATGATCCCCGTGTGACTAAAATTGGGGCTTTTTTACGAAAAACATCACTTGATGAACTTCCTCAAATCTTTAATGTCCTTAAAGGAGAGATGAACTTCATAGGGCCAAGACCTGTCACGCAACAAGAGATAAATCATTATTACCAAGAAAATGCTGAGTATTATTTTATGGTTAAACCTGGGATAACAGGATTGTGGCAGGTTAGTGGCAGAAGTGATACAGGCTATGACTCCAGAGTAGCTATAGATAAGTGGTATGTTACCAACTGGTCATTATGGCTAGATATTGTGATATTGATCAAGACCATCAAAGTGGTGCTTAAGCGAGATGGTGCTTACTAGTACACTAGCTTGTTCATGCTACAATAAGAAATTATTCTATTTTTGGGGTCTATATGCGTGATTATCTGTATTTTTTGGTCTATAAATTGTTTTATTATATGCCCAACAACATCGCAAATAGGCTACTTCGCGGATTATCTACACTGGTGTTTTACCTCAAACCCAGATACTACCGCATCGTTTCTACTAACCTTGAGATAGCCTTTCCTAACCGATACACCCCAAAAGAGAAAAAAGACTACACGCTGGGTACTTTTTATCGTCTAGGTCAAGCCATCTTGGGTCTTATGAAACGCGGACGCCTTAGCCCTGAGGAGCTTACAAAAAACATACACTTTCAAAACGAAGCAATACTCCTTGATGCACTCAGAAAGAAAGAGAAGATTATATTTATCATGGCGCACTATGGCAACTGGGAACTTCTTCCTCCCGCTATCGCTTCCAAGTACAACATTACCATAGCGGGCATAGGCAGAAAGCTTGATTCTAGCCTGATGGACAAGATACTTTTAAAAAACAGAGAACGATTTGGCATAGAGATGCTCTACCGTAGAGGTGCGATGAAGGGTGCGATGAAGGCACTCAAAGAAAATAAAAGTGTCTGTTTTTTACTTGACCAGAGTTTAGGAGAAAAGCAAGGAGGCATTCGGGTAGACTTCTTTGGAAAACCCGTAGGACACTCTCCTGCTGCCTCTGTTTTGGCAAGAAACTTTGATGCTACCCTTATACCTGCCTTTATCAGCACAGATGACTACAAGTCTTATACTGCTACTTTTTACCCTCCCATACCAACGCTCAAAACAGAAAACAAAGAAGCAGATATACACGCCATGACACAAGCTCAAGCCAGCATAACAGAAGAGGTCATCAGACAAAGACCCCAAGAGTGGTTTTGGGTACACAAACGATGGAAAGCGTACTTGCCCGAACTTTATGGGAAGCATCTTTGATGAAATTGCATTTTTTTTCTTTTACAAGACATCAGTATGTTTATTTTGAAAAGCTCAAACACCATCTTGACGCTAGCGCAAGACATACCTTTTTTCCTGCTTTTGCTTTTTCATTTAAGACAAACCTCATCGACAGTAGAGAAATTTTAGCCATCAAACACAGAGAAATCAACGCAAAATACGCCAACAAGTTACACAGACTACTCTACAAAGGATTTGTAAACATAGAGGTTTTTTGGGTTTCAAATGTCGTGCTGGAGCGACTGGGGCGACATAGACCTGATTTGATAGTCGTTTGGAACGGGCAGAAGTTTCATCAAGCCATCACCGTAAAAGTAGCGCAATCATTAGGCATCCGCGCTATTTACTTTGAAAATGGTCTGCTTCCTCATACTACTACGATGGATTTTAAGGGGGTAAATGCGGAAAACTCTCTACCTAGAAACGCCAGCTTTTATGAAAACTTAAACTGCAGCACCCAAACCCTACCCCAAAGCTTAGAAGCCCGCATAAGCAAAAAAAAGCAAAAAAGCTTTGATGTCGCGCTCCCCAAACAGTATATTTTCGTTCCCTTTCAAGTGGCGTATGATACGCAGATTATCCAGCACTCACCATGGATAAAAGATATGTTTGCTTTGTTTGAAATCATCCAATACTTAGCCCATACGCTTCAGATGGTTTTTGTCATCAAAGAGCACCCCTCAGATAGAACCAGTGACTACAGCGCACTTCATAAGCTAGCAAATGAACACATACAATTTAGCACACAAAACACACAGACACTCATAGAAAATGCAACAGCCATCTTGACTATCAACTCAAGTGTTGCACTTGAATCACTGCTTTTTAAAAAGAAGGTTATCGTGCTAGGCGAAGCTTTTTTTGCCATCGAAGGCATCGTTAGAGTAGCGAGCTCAAAAGAGGAAATCTTAAGCATACTACAACACATAGACCAATACGAGCTTGACACGCCACTCATAGAAAAATTTTTATGTTATGTACATGATGACTATCTCATCCCTGAACATTGGCATGCTCCAAGCGAAACACACTACAAAACAATAGACAAAAAACTAAGGGAGCATACATGTTAGAGTATTTTACACACAGGTTTGATGCAAAGAATTTTCGGCTCATCATGACTATTTTGGTTAAAGATGAAGCCGATATTATCGAAGCCAATATCCGCACTCATGCAAAGTTGGGCGTAGATGCTTTTGTGGTCATGGACAATGACTCTACCGATGGCACGCGTGAACTCCTCGCAAAACTTCAAGAAGAGTTTGAAATCATTATCGTTGATGAAAAAGGTGCTTATGAACAAGCGAAATGGATGATGCAACTAGCCACACTAGCAAAAAAACAACTAGGAGCCGATTGGGTCATCAGTAATGATGCCGATGAGTTTTGGCTTCCTCAAAATAAAAAAAACCTCAAAGAAAATTTAGCTTTCAAAGGTAGTGTTCTGACTGTACAAAGACACAACATGCTACTCCAAGAAGGAGTTCCAAATTGGTGGGAGTCTAAATATTTTGTAGAAAATCCTATTTTTTACACCAAAAAACAACAATCAACCCAAGAGAAACTGTCCATCACGCTCGGCAAGATAGGCCCAAAAACCATTGTCAATCCACATGGGCTTATCTCTATTCGTGGAGGAAATCATAAGGCTTTACATATCGCTAATATGCGTGATTATCTCAAAAGTGGGTACGATAAAATCGAACGATTTGACGCGATTGAAGTGTTTCATTACCCGATACGAAGTTATGAGCAGTTTGAGAAAAATATCCGAAACAGAAAAGCCTTACTAGAAAGTGGCAAAAAAGTAAGCATGGGACCTCATTATAGGCGCTGGGTGAAGATTTACAATGACGGCAAACTTGAGGATGAATTTAATAACAATGTTGTTTTTACTCAAAATGAGATTGATGTTTTGAAAAAATACTCCATCGTATCAGAAAACCCTAACATCAAGGAAACCCTTGTATACAAAATATAAATTAGGTTTTTTATTGCCAAACCTAGACAACCATGGTGGCATCACGGTCTCTGTTTTGACAATCACCACAGCACTAGAAGCCTTAGGGCACGAGGTGCATCTCTTCCCTGTAGGAAAAACAGAGGTAGCCAAAACACCCAATACCCATCCTATCGACTCAAACAAGAAGTCTGCGCAACTCAAACTTTTTAAACTAGCTTACGATACCCAAAACAGCATTCAAGCGTTTGATATGCTTATCTCCAATAACCTAAGAACAAACTACATCCTGCATAAATTACAAATAGAAAATGCTTTGATGGTTTTTCACAACTCCATGATTATAAAAAAGAGGGGTTTTTTTAAAACCATGAGGCAAAGAATGTCTTATAAAGCACTCTATCACTCTCAAAATATTGCTTTTGTCTCAGAATGTTTTAGGGATGAATTTTTAAAAAAATACCACACCATTGTTCCAAAAAAAAGTTATGTCATTTACAATCCGATTAGCCTTGGAAAATTGCAAGAATTGGCATCTGAGCCTTATGAGCCCATGCCTGAAAAATACCTTATCTGTGTTGGAAGAATGAGTGAAGAAAAAA
>DYTF01000045.1:9996-13708 GCA_020726105.1 Sulfurovum sp.
GAGCCCATGCCTGAAAAATACCTTATCTGTGTTGGAAGAATGAGTGAAGAAAAAAATCAAGCGATGATCATAAAAGCACTGGGTAAACTACAAGACAAAGAGATAAATTTGGTGCTCCTAGGAGACGGGGCAGAAATGGCTAAACTCAAAACACTCACACAAGAGATGAAACTAACTTCAAGGATTTATTTTTTAGGATGGAAAACAAATCCTTATCCTTATATCAAAAATGCTTCTTTGCTTGTTTCGGCTTCAAAAAACGAAGGGATGCCCATGACACTGCTCGAAGCATTGGCACTCAAAACACCTGTCGTCTCAACCGACATCTTATGTGGTCCAAATGAAATACTCACAGCAGAATTTTCTCACTTTTTAACAAAACCATTAGATTTGGATGATTTTGTTCAAAAAATCAATCAAGCACTCATAAGTTACCCGATTATTGCTGAGTCTGCTATCGAAAAATTTAAAGTTGATACGATTGTGAATCACTATCTTGGTATCATCAAAGAGATAGTATAACAGATAAGTTTTTTATACATTATCAATTATTTTTTGAATTTTCTCCATTTGTTTTGGCGTGGAGTGCTCAAAGCTTCCTTCTATGAGATAATCATCATAAAGATACTTTAGAAAATTTTCCACTAGTGCAAAATCCAAGTTCCAATCATCCAAAGAAATAAGAATCTGCTCAAGCTGCTTTTGATCTGTCGCGTGCATAACAATCCCATCGATGTTATAAAATGCCTCTCCAAGCGTAATGACTTTTTTACCAAGAAGCAAGGACTCAATGCCTACCGTTGAGTTAATCGTAATGACCGCTTGTGATTGCTCAATCAACTCTTGCGTGGAATACCCATTGGCAAACATAACATTGGAGCTATTTCTGGTTTTTTCATGCAGTTTAGGATACTCTTTGATGCTTGTGGGATGCTCTTTAAAAACAAACTGTATGGTTGTATTTTGAGCGATATTTTCCATCGTTTCAAACAATATGGTCATATCTTTTATCCACGGGGAGAAGAGCATAATTTGCGTATCATAATCAAGCTGAAATGGCACAAATATAAACTTTTGAGGCAAAGGAAGTTTTTCTATATTTTCAAACTTTTTTGCATTTTTTGGCTTTCTTGGCAAAAGTGTGTCGGGAAGTATTTTATCATTGTGGTAGCTTGCAAAAAATTCTCTGTCTCTTGGCACGGCGTTATAGTAATTAACGCCTTTTTTATCTACCACTATACGATTTGGCATAAATCCATTTTCGACATATATCGGTCGGATGCTATAAAGTTTGGCAACCTCAAGGGCGATTGCTTGACGAAATGTCATACCACTCCAGAACATTATTTGGTTATATTGGTCTGAAATAAGAGAAAAATAAGAGATATAAGTCGCATAAGCACGCACCCCATACACAAGGCGTATCAAAAAAAGTGGAAACCTAAAAGAGTCTCTAGCCAGATAATCTTGCACCCTCAGCTCAATCGGTGCTTTTAAGTTTGCTTTAAAAACATAACGAAGCCCTCTCAGAGAAGGGAGAGTTAATTTTTTAGTATAAACCACATCTACATCACAAGTTGTTTCTGCCTTGATGCGATTAAAAAAAGTTTGGTGTTTACTACTTACTGCAAAGAGTAGTGTTTTCATGGCATCCCTTTGTTATGATAAAATCTATAGTGTATTTTACCTAACGCCAGTCACGATAACCTTTAGACTTTATCGTGTATAATTCATGCTATTTTAAAAACTAAGGCTTCTTGGGTGATACACACTGCAATTTATTATCTTTTGATGGCCTTTGTCTTTTTATTTCCCATCTCCACCGCAGCTTCCAATGGAGTTTTGATTCTTTTAGTTGTCTTGTGGCTGGGCAACAAAGAACTGAAACAAAACATCAAGACCCTTTTGAAAGATAAAATTTTTATCATACTCATGGGTCTTGTGACACTTTTTACTCTCTCTGCTTTTTTTAGTGTGGTTTACGATAAAGCTTTTTTGATGAACAGTGGGCTTAAAAATGAATTTGTATTCATCATCAGGCATTTTGTGTGGCTTTCATTGTTTTACGCCATATACACCACATCGCTGAACTCTCAAAACAATTCAAAAATGCTCAATGCATTTCTTGTGGCAATCTTTTTCAGTGAATGCGTCTCTTATCTTCTTTTTTTTGAAGTGATTGATGCACCATCTTTTATCGCTCATGGGCTCTTGATTCGTGAGGCATCAGCCCACTCTCCTGTACCGTTTATGCACCATACTTTTTACTCTTTTTTCCTCTCTGTGACCATACTTTTTTTGCTAGATCAGCTTTTTCGTTTTCACAGCAGCAAAACAAAGCAGCTAGTGATCGCTGTTTTTTTCTCAAGTGCTATCATCAATCTTTTTATCAATGGTGGACGAACAGGACAGCTTGCTTTGATTATCGGCATCATGATTTACACCACACTAAAATTTGAGAAAAAATACATTGTGGCTGCTATAGGTTTTTTGCTTGGAGTATTTATGTTGGCATACAACTTCAGTCCGACATTTAAGCAAAGAGTTGCGATGGCATCATCCGATATATCAAAGATGACGCAAAATGACTTCAACACTTCTTGGGGAGCGAGAATGGCGGTAAACATCACCGCGTGCCACTATCTTACAGATTCAAGCTCAAATTTCATATTTGGTGCAGGCGCAGGGCAGGCAAAAAAAGAGTTTATAACATTTGCATCACACAATATGCCAGAAAATATCCACCTTGCTATCAAAAACCTTTCACACCTACACAATCAATACATCCAGTCATGGGTAGATGGCTCTATTTTTTCTTTACTCTTGCTTCTTTTGTTGTTGTATTTTTTCATCAAAACGGCAACACCAGAAAACAGACATCTTGTTTTTGCACTTGCGGGGATTATCGCATTTTCTTTTTTATCTGATGTCATACTCTACCGACCACACCCTTACCTTTTAGTGCTTTTTGTGTTTGCTTACTTTAGCCTAGAGAAACGAAAAGTGCCAAAACAAACCCTCAACGATACCGCTTCTAGCCAATCCTCTCAATAATTTACGCTATAATCATAGCTATTTTAAAATGCAAAAAGGAAGTGGCGTGATAGGAATTGTCGATTATAAGATGGGAAACCTCGCTTCAGTCATTAATGCCTTTGCAAAAACCAGCACACAAGCCACCCTCGAAAGTGACCCCTCTAAGCTAAAAAATTACGACAAACTCGTTTTACCAGGGGTAGGTGCATTTGGCGATGCCATGAGACATTTACAAGAAAATGGCATGGATGAAGCAGTCAAACAGTTTGCCACCTCAGGCAAGCCACTTTTGGGGGTTTGTTTGGGCATGCAGCTACTGTTTGAAAGCTCTGAGGAGTTTGGCACCACACAAGGTTTAGGGCTCATCCCTGGCAAAGTGATTGCCTTTGATGAAAGCCGTTTTGACCACACACTCAAAGTCCCACACATGGGATGGAACGAAATGTTCGCACAAAAAAAGTCACCACTTTTTGAGGGACTACCCAAAGAATTTTATCTCTACTTTGTACACTCCTACCACGCCGTGTGTGATGATGCTTACGCCATAGGCAAAACACACTACGGCTATGCGTTTGTCTCTGCAGTACAAAACGGCAACATCTACGGCATCCAACCCCACCCCGAAAAAAGCCACAACAACGGGCTCAAAATCATCGAAAATTTTGCAAAACTATAA
>DYTF01000111.1 GCA_020726105.1 Sulfurovum sp.
TATCTCCTGATATTGTCCCATTGGCATTGAACTTTTGAACAAAGATAGAGTAATCCCCCGCACTGTCATATCCATCAAATGTTACCACATACTCCCCTGCTGTTCCTACAGCGGTGATTTGGGGAACATAGTTATCGCCAGTCGTATTGCCAAGTGCTTCAAGCTGTACCATATCTCCTGATATTGTCCCATCCGCATTGAACTTTTGAACAAAGATAGAGCGATCTCCCGCACTGTCATCTCCACAAAACGTCACCACATACTCCCCTGCTGTCCCTACAGCGGTGATTTGGGAAATACCGTCATCGCCATCCGTCTTGCTAATTGCTTCGAGCTGTACCATATCTCCTGATATTGTCCCATTGGCATTGAACTTTTGAACAAAGATAGAGTAATCCCCCGCACTGTCAATTCCATAAAACGTCACCACATACTCCCCTGCTGTCCCTACAGCGGTGATTTGTGGAGCATGGTCATAGCCAGTCGTATTGCCAAGTGCTTCGAGCTGTACCATAGGAGAAGCCATTACGGAAACACTGGAGTTTCCTGCTACGTCGAATTGTTTTACTTGAATGTCTTGTTTTTGATATGACCCATCGGCTAATGTGATAGTATTTCCCGTACCGTTTGTAAAGGTTGTCCCATCAAGAGAATACTGCCACGAAACAGTATCACTTGCAAGAGTGAGGATAATGGTTGGATTGGATGTGATGAGATCCGTTGCACTTGCTCCTGCTGTGTCGGTAATGACAAATCCTGATGTGGCAATAGTTGCTGGAGCTAGTGTATCAAGATTATATGTAATTTTTCTAATAGTTGATTCTTCTCCGCTAGTTGCTGTTACAATAATTGTATTATTTCCTTCTTGCAATTCAGACAAACTAATTGCATGTGATTCAGATGTTGTTGAAGTGGAAACAGTTTGACTTGCTCCATCATTTACAGTGTAAGATAGATTAACACCTGTCATTGTTTTAAAATTAATTTCTGGTGTAGTGTCTGATGACTTTCCATCTCCAATAAATCCAGTATCACTCGATGAACTAAGAGTTGGTGCTGTCATCCACGGAGCTGTATTTGGTGTTGAATCCATTGCAGTTTTTTGAGATGCAGAAATTCCTTCTATATCAAGAGATTTCGCTATGGTTTCCGATGCAGTAGCTATATCACTAACTATACTATTAGTTAAGACAATCGGTGTAGATAGAGATCCCAAAGTAGATGATGCAGTATCAATTATTGATCCAATAATCAGTGGATTTCCTAGATTTAATGGTACAGTAGTTGTAGTAATTTTCTCAACAAAACTATCAATAATAGATGTTGAAATAGATTGTGATGCAACACTATCTTGTCCTGCTGTTGCTATTGATAAAACTGTAGCTACTGTAGCTGCTGCTTTTTGCATTATTACATTATCTTCAGCTATTGGATTATATGTTGTAAGGTTTGTTCCAGCAGTTAACCCTAAAGATGAGACAACACTTGCTGATGCTTGCTCCACTGTAACAGTTGGATTTGATTTAATAATAGCCTGAACAAGTGTTGTAAGAGGATTTATAATAGTTGAACCTAGAGGGGCTTTTAATTCCATTGTATTAGGAATGCCCGTATCTGTATTTGTTCCTCCAACTGCCACTATACTCCCAGCTGGGGTATTAAGTGGTAAAAAGAAGTTCCCATTTGCATCTGTTGCAACTCCTGTATCATATTTTCCAGAGCCATCTACTTTTTCTATATATATGTGTGCTCCACTAATATACCCATCTGCAACAATTGCTGTCATTAAATTAAAAGATGCTGCATCATTTCCAGCTGTATCTTGGATAGCATTTATAGTATTACCTTCAATATCTGTATATTTAACATTAACTATATCTGTTGCCAAAAAAGAATCTGTTAGTGTTAGAGTAATAGTTTTACCTGACACTGAGATATTTGATACGGCATTTACTACACCATCTGTTGTTACTGTAAAATCACTAGGTGATGGTTGATTTACTGTATTTAGATCTGAATCATATACTAATACAACAGTTTTTGAAGAAGAGTGTGTTGACCAGCTTGAAAGTATTGGGGCTAGTGTATCAATAGCAATAGTTGGAGTTGTTCCAGCTCCACCTGCATTTCCAGCTGCATCTGTAAATAAGCCAGAAGCAATAGTAATACTTGCTGCTGCTGAAGCTGTATCGGCTGTTGGAGTATAGGTTGCTGTGTAAACTTTGGTATCACTTGTAACCGTAAAGTTCGACAATGTTCCACCAGTTACCGCTACATCACTTTCTGTAAAGCCTGTTGGAGCTTCAGAGAATGTGAATGTAATTGTTGCTGTTTCACCAGCTTTTAGAGTTTCAACATCGCTTGCAATTGCAACTGTAGGGGCTAGTGTATCTGCTGGTGGCGCTGATGGTGAACCTCCGCCACCTCCGCCACCAGCAAGTGCTGCAACACCAAGTGCTCCAAGTACATAAGAGGCAGTAGAACCTAAAAATCCGCCTCCTGCCATTTCTGCAGCGACTGTAGTAGCAGTTGCGGCTGTAGCTTCAGCAA
>DYTF01000112.1 GCA_020726105.1 Sulfurovum sp.
CCTTTTAGAATATGTTTAGAATATGTTTAGAATCTATTTTGTAACTTTTTGAATACCTTAGTAGCCCTCTAAGATAAAAACGCTGCTACGGTGCTTTCCTGAGCCTACAAATGGGATAGGGTTTTGAGCTTTTGCGGCGGAGTGGCATAGGGCGCAAGAGACGGCTATATCTGCGTGTCCCTCTGAGCCCTCTACGTCGAAGCGGATTTGACCGTTTACCCCTGTGATTTTCTTTAGAGAGTGGAAGTCTTCGCGTATTTCTTCGTGGGTTGGCACGCCGATAAGAGCCTCTTCCATACCTGTGAGTAATCCAAACATCAAGGCGTTTTTTGAGGCGTTTGTAAATTTGACCGCTTCGACTCTGTAGGAGCCAAATATCTCTTGCGCCTCTTCGGCTAGCTGTTCGCCTAGCCCTGTCGCGTCTATGCAGGCGCGTACGACGTTTTGACGTGCGAGTAGCTCGCGCAAAATCTGCCCTTGTGTCTTAAAAGAGCAATTTTGGAGAGTAATAATTTTCAGTGGGACTAGAGCCCTGCCCACACTTTCGGCCACCCATATGGAGCTGAGGTGTTTGCGACGAGCCACGTCCATGCCTATGTATAGATTTGCCGCGTTTTCTAGCTTTTTGTAGGGGTGCGCGTATGTGTTTATCTCCCACTTTTTGCCTTTTTCTACCCCCTTTTGCTCGTCTTTGAGAAATGGGGGGATTTCACACGAGCGGATTAGTTCGTAGCTGAGAAACGCCGTGGCTTCGTCTACGGCTATACACTCAAACTCCTCTTTGAAAGTCGTCTCGTCTATCGAGTCGGCGCGGAGCTCTGCGAGCCACTCTTCTCTTTGGGCTTTTGAGGTTTTGTGTCCGCGTATTTTGTCTAATAGTCCTTGGTCTAGTGCGTCGTGTATGCTTGTCTTGTGTCTGCCCCATACGAGCTTTCCCTTGTCTATAAGTCCCAGAAATTTGTAGTATAGGCAGGCTTGACCGTTGTGTGTGGATAGTATGCGTATGGGGTGACCCCATACCTTGGCGCACGCCATGGCGGCTTTCCATAACTTTTTTGCGTCGTCGTGAAAGGCAAACTCGTCTAATACAACTTTGCCGCCTTTGGAACGAAAAAAGTCGGGATTTGAGGAACCGGCTGTGATTTTTGTACCGTTGGCAAATTTGATTTGGTGCGTAGACTCTTTGAGTACGGGGTCTTTTATGTCTTCGGCTTCAAATCCGGTTCTATATATTGCCGCCCACTTTTTGCAGTAGTCTATATACTCTTTTGCGGCGGAGTCGTCCATGGAGGAAAACCATACTGCGGAGACTTTGCCCTGTATGCAGTCTTGTACGTCTTCGTAGCTTTGGGCATATGTGGCGCCTATACGCCTGCTTTTTTCCCATATCTTTATTGGACTTTTGTCTTTTATCCATTCTATCTGATAGGGGAGTAGGTATTTTTGGCTCATGCGCCTATTATCTCTTCTATCGATGCCATTAGTCTTTGTTTTTTATCTATGTTTTCAGTTTTTGGTTTTTCTGATTCTTTTTGGTCTTCGTATACTTTTACTTTACCTATAGAGTTTAATAGATTTGTGAGGGTGTATAGCTGTCCTGTAGATGGGTCGTCGCCGTTTTCTATGTCTGTCTTTATTCGGCGCAAGAGGACGCGGCTAAAGTCGTATAATTCCTCATGGAAGGCGTTTTTTTGCGCCAACAGCGCCGCTTTTTTGCGCTCCCACTCGCCTTCTTTTTTCCAATCGGATAGGCTTCTTGTGCTTATGTTGATTCGCGCGGCTATGTCGTCTAGGTTCATCCCCTCCACGACGTATAGGCGTTCGGCTTCTACAAAGTAGTTTTGTTTTTTATTGTAGGCCATGTTCTATTTCTTGTATTTTTTTTAAGACTCCTATATATTCTTGCTGGGCTTCTACAAGCTCTGTACAAGCCGCAAAAGCTTCTTTGGCTCGCAACTTCTCTTTTTCTTCATATGGGTCTATATAACCGCGTATCAAAAACACTAAACCGCTTATTTTTAGTTCCAAATTTTCAGCATTTTTTTTATATCCGGATAGCCGCCCTTTTGCTTTTAGTATCTCTTCTCTCATTTATTGCTCTTTTCTGTGGAAATCTTTGATTATGGGGCAGGACCAGTTGATGTCTATTTTTTGCTCCACTCTGGAGAGTGTGCCGGAGATGACTAGTTGTGTGTCTACGATGGTTTTTAGGAGCTCTTTGAATGTGGTTTGAAGCATTTTTACGTTTTCGCTTTCGCGTTTATTGAAGTCCTCTAACGTCTTTTTGAAGATATTGTTTAGTTCAGTCGCTTTTGTTTCTTCGCTTTCGCGTCTTTTGTTTAGATACCAGAGTAGTGCGCCGGTTGTCGCACCGGGTACACCTACTATTTTGAGAGCCTCAATCGCCGCTGTCCAGTCCATCTTTTTTGCCTTAAAAAATAAGCAACACTTTACGCCAAAAAAAAACTAAAGTCACTCTATATAGCCGCTATATGGAGTGACTTTAGTTTTTTATCGCTCTAAAATTC
>DYTF01000113.1 GCA_020726105.1 Sulfurovum sp.
TCTGTAAAAATTCATCTTTGCTACCATAACCGACAAACTCTTTTTCTATCACTTCAGTATTGTTATTGACTATGTAGAGTATGGGTGTAAAGCGTGTTTTGGCAAAGAGTTTAGGGAAAGAGTCTGTATCAAGGTTTAGCATCACTGGGATGTATTTTTCTTTGATTTTTGTGTCAATATCGATTTGAGACAAAACACGGTTTTCTAGTTTTCTACACCATGGGCAGTAAGAAGTCGTCATAAAAAGCATCAGAGATTTACCCTCTTTTTTAGCTTTAGTACGCGCGGCCTGATAGTCCGTAAAGTACCCCATCTTCACTGCAAAGTCTTCATGACTCAATGTTTTTTGTTCTTTGGAAAGTTTTTGGTTGTCTTCTTGATACTGCAACTTAAATGTCTCTAGCATCTCTTCTGTCGCATCTGAGAGCTGATCTTCCACATCTTCTGCATCTTTAAAGTCAGGAGAGAGCAGTTTGGTATCTTTATAGGTCGAAGCAAAAACAGGCTGTTTGCCCTCTTTTCTGTGTACATATTCGTCCAGTTCCAAGTCCACCCTCAAACCCAGGGTATCGCCCAGCGAGATGTCTGAGATAACAAATGCCAACACAGCAGATGAATGCCCTGAAGTATCGACACCCAACTCTTTTGAAGTAGCCAACATCAACGCTTTAATCTCATCACTAAAAGCTTGTGTTTTAGGCGACATATTGGCAACGATAGGCTCATACGAACCCACATCGGTAAGCACATAAAAACTTTGCGCTTGTAGGCTTAGTGAGGCAAGTAGTGTAAGTAATAGTGTTCTCATTATATGATTCCTCGATGTTAAGTTTACGAAATATTATGCCATACATTTTCAACATATGACTACTTCATCCTGTTTTTCTTAAGCTAACTTGTATCCAGTGCTTATTTTTATAAGCTTTTTTTCTTTGACAAGTTTTTGAATGTTTCGCGAGAAAGTCTCAGCAGTCATACCGAGTACTGAGGCGATTTCATACTGTTTAAGGTCAAGGCTCAGTTGCGGGTTTTTACTGTAAAAATGCAGTATTTTGTCTATGGATTTTGATGCGATATTGAAGTGTATGTTTTGCTGTAAAAGTTCTACTTTAGTTAGCAATGACTGCATAATGGCATACGAAATACCCGGATGCATCATAAAAAGTTTCTCAAACGCTTCCAAATCGATTTTGATGAGTCTTCCCTCTGTCACAAAGCGCGCAGAAGAGGGCAAAGGGCTATGTCTAAGTGTGGCAGGTTCGGCGATGAGTTCGTGACGCTTAAAGTAGTTGATGACGATCTCATTGCCTTTGTCATCATGCTTAAAGACACTTACCACACCCTCAAGCAAAAGCATCAATGCCTTGCTCGTATCACCGACGGTGAACAGTGTTTCACCCTTTTGGTAGTGATGCAGGCGTGAGATGCCCTCAAGCGAAGTGAGCTCCTCGTCATTGAGCGAGGCAAACAGGCTCGTCTCTTGTAGTTGTTGCTTAATGGATGCCTTATTCATGGCATGATTATAGCAGAGCTACTTTAAGTCTAAAACTGCCTAGAGTTGTGCGTAAAGTTCTTTCTCTCTTGCTATCAACACGGTTGCCAAAAAGCCATACGCCTCTTCCCAAGCTGCCATGACTTCATCACTTGCGCCATCACCCAATACAGACTTAATCGCTTGTAGCAATGCATCCCCTACCATCGGGTAATGTTCAGGTAAAACGAATGTTTTGACATGCACAGAAGCCATCTGCTCGATGCCTTTACCTAGATTTTCGAGCTGGTCGATGTTTGCTGCATACGCATACACGGCATTGGCAAGTTTTTTATGCTGATCGGCTGAAGCGTCTTTAAAAAGCGCTTGTGTCTGCGGATACTTTTCAAAAAGCACCTTGTACATCGCTGTGGTGATGGCTTCACC
Source organism: Sulfurovum sp. (assembly GCA_020726105.1). Lineage (GTDB taxonomy): Bacteria > Campylobacterota > Campylobacteria > Campylobacterales > Sulfurovaceae > Sulfurovum. Next base: position 1,919 of record DYTF01000113.1, read on the forward strand.
GTGTTGTTTGAGTATGGGGGCGGTTGCTTTGATGATTGCTTTTGTTTCGTCGTTCATGGACTGTCCTTTAGTATATGATGATGAAATATAACCAAAAAACCACCAAATATACTTGACAAATATCAACTCTAGCGTGCTTCCAAATCCAAGAGTATCTTCTTTGCTTCTAATCCACCTGCATAACCCGTTAAGCTACCATCAGAACCGATAATGCGGTGACAGGGTATAAACAACGACAGTGCATTTGCACCCACGGCAGAAGCTACCGCTCTCACTGCTTTGGGTTTGCCGATTGCACTTGCTAAAGACGCATACGAAGCGCTATGTCCATAAGAAATATCACCCAAGGCATCCCACACCTGCTTTTGAAACACTGTTCCTACGCACAACAACGGCAGCTCAAAGTGTTGAAGCTCTCCACTAAAGTACCGTTCAAGCTGCTCTTTTGCGCTCTCCACAACAGCACTCTTTTCTTCCACATAAATCGCATGAAGCCCTCTTTGGAGTCTCGCATCTACACTTGAGCGTGTTTTTCGCTCTCTCCAATCAGCCAAACAAAGCCTCTCTTCATAAGATCCCAAGATAAGCTCACC
>DYTF01000114.1 GCA_020726105.1 Sulfurovum sp.
ATCTTCTTTTTCAGCGCTCTTAGATTTTATAGAAAAGCTCCCGCTACTCTCTATCTTTGCACTGTTTTTTAGGTCATTGAGGATTTTGATTGACATCTTATAATCCTCTACGATATGCTCAGGCGCGCCGGAAGTCGCTCTAAGGTATAGGCTATATATAGCGATTTTAAGCGTTAGCTCTTTTGTCGCCTCTATGTCTACGCCATATGCCGCTACTACTTTTATAGCTCCAGCATATGCCTCATCTATCATTTTTGCGTCTACGCCCAGTTGACTTAGATCTATCTCAGGCACCCTTGCCGTTATTAGCTCTATCACTGTTTTTTCCAGCGTTTGTGGCATTAGGCAAACCTTATTCTTATCATTTCTCCGGCGGCTGTAGCCGCGTCCATCGCCCAGCCGTTCACCGCACCCGCAGCGACCGTGACGGCTCTACCCTCTATGTCAGACTCTACCGCATCGCCTACGGCTAGTGCATCGCCAGACTCGACTATCAAGACTCCTAGCGTATTCACAGGGAAGACCTCGCCCGTCGTGGCAGAGTCTTCCGATACTCCTATCGCCCTAGATTCTGCCGGGCATTTTGCGCCGTTGTAGTCTACAAAGCGAAGTTTTGGGATGTCGCTACTTGCCAGTAGGCTTAGTGTCAAAGCTATGCTTGCCGTCTTCATCTTTACCCCCTTTTTTTAGTTCTTTTGTGTATATATCCAATCTCATTAGACTACCTCGCTAATCAAATATCCAGCGTCCGCTCCGACAATTTTTGGCACAAAGATATCCGTATTTCTCACTATCTTTAGTTTTCCGGCCTCTTCATATGTATCAACGATAGGGTTATTTTTTTTGCGTAGGGTATAGGCAAAAGTCGGTTCATATGCAGTTCTCTTTTTCGCCTCTGTTTGCGTCACATATGCAAGGATTATTGTATTTCCCCAAATATCAAATAGCTCGTCTTTATCATCGCAATACATAGCCTCGCCGACTACTATATTTTTTATCTCAAATATCTCCCTCATTATGTCCACCGACACAATGCCTTTCATTGAGTACTTGATTTTTTCAACAAGCTGTGGGTGATACTTTAGTTTTGCGTAGACGTTTTTGCCTATTACCATTGTGTTTGGTTTTTTGATTATCTTTTTTGAGATTGCGAGTTTTGCGTTTTCAATTACGCTGATAGGGTCAGACGCAGGATCCGAAAACTTAGAAGCTCCGATTAGCGTTATTTTTGAGCCCGCCGCATAGTTTGTTGGGTCTTGCGCCAGCTTTGCGCACATTACCTCTTTTTTTATTGCGACGACCTCGGATGTGAAGTTGGTTGCATGGATTTCGAGGTTGATATTAGCCTCACTCTCTTCCCTATAATCCATAGGATATTCAATATCATGCTCAGACATTACAAACTCTATAGCGCCCACGCCGCTTGGGTTTATCCTGTTGGATTTGGCTCGGATTGCTCTTTCGGTGTTATAGAGCTTAAACTGCTCTTTGCCAAACTTTGGTATCTTACCGCCCTCTTTTTCCAGACTCACGACGGGAAATAGATTCTCCGCCACATAATCTTCATTGTTATACCCCGTCGCAAGTTCCGTCAAGACCGGATCCTGGACTCTTAGGTCACTGAGTCTTTTACTCAACTATTACTCCTTATCTATCAATTTACCGAGAGCCTCGGCGTAATTTATTTTTTGCTCTTTTGCGTATCTCTTGATGTTTTCATGTAGAGTGTTTCTATCCGAAAAATCAAGCGTCCTCGCCCCCTCTGCCGCCCTACCCTCTGTAGCAAATTCTCCAAACTCCACCCGCACAGGAAGCGCAGATATGAATTTCTCAAACTCATCAAAAGCCTTTTTCTCAGTTTCCGAAAAGTCGTAGTTATGCACCTTTTTGCAGACAATCCCGATATTGACAACCATCTCTTTTTGCGCTGGAGCAAGTCGCCCCGCCTTGATTTGCTCATCTACGAAGTTTTCTATTTTAAACCTTATCTCTTCATCCTCTTTTTTGCGTATCTCATCCCTTAGGGCTTTGATTTTTGCGTCTTGCGTCGCTATCACGTCTGCGAAGTCAAAGACATTTATAGCCGTGGTTTTCTCTTCAAACTCCACCGTCGTGTATACCCCCTCCGAAAAAGCTATATCCGCAAGCCCCTTGACAGCCGGAGGCACAGCCCCCAAAAAGCCAATATGCCTAAGGCTCAAGTCCGGATACAGGCTGATAGAGCGCTTTTTGTACGCCCCGCTCTTTACAGCCTCCACAAAACCATCATTCATCTCCTTAAAATCCGCATACAAGATTCCATCCAAAAACTCCACCTTATCCACCCACCCATATGCCGGGGCGTTATCTTTTGGGTGCCCTATTACGATAGGCGCAGAGTGGTTAATAGGATCATATTTGTCAGCGATAGACCTTACATCCGCCTCCGTCCACTCTCTTATATCTCCAGCAGAGTCCGTATGTTTACCCGCTTTAAAAATTGGTACTTTTTTCACTTTCTTA
>DYTF01000115.1 GCA_020726105.1 Sulfurovum sp.
TGTTTTTTCTTTTTTTGTGCGGCGTAGGTGTATTTGCGTATCTTGTCGTAGTCTATCTTGCCTTTTTTCTCACTCAGTTTCTTTTTGATCTGGCGTTTTTGTCTAGGCTGTTTGTCGGTGAGCTCAAAACCTTCGTAGGTGTCTCGTTTGATGTTCAACTTCAAGTGTTTTTCCATTGTCGTAAAAAAATCATAATCATAAATGGTCAAAAGCGAGATACTCTCTCCCTTATGATTGGCTCTGCCTGTTCTGCCCACTCTGTGTGTGAAGTCATCCGTACTCTCAGGCATATCATAGTTGATGACCATGGCAAGTTCTTTGATGTCTATGCCCCTTGCCGCGATGTCTGTGGCAACCAAAACCTGCGTTTTGCCACTTTTAAGCAATGCGAGTGATTTGGCTCTGGCACCCCTGTTGATGTCACCGTGGATGATTGAGGTGCGGATATGCTGGGTTTTGAGATACTCATAGATGGTATTGGCAGACTCTTTGGTAGTCGTAAACAAAAGCACTTGCTCGAGACCCATGTCGGTGATGAGCCGCGCTGTGAGTTCAGCTTTTCTTTTTTTGTCTACCTTATACGCACGGTGCGCGATAAACTCGACAACATCACGCCTGTGGCTGACTTCCACGACTGCCACATCATGCATGAACTCTTTGGCAAGTTTTTTGATGTTTTGCGAAATGGTGGCAGAAAACATCATCATCTGTTTAGGCTTTTTGCACTGCGAGAGTATGGCTTTTATCTCAGCCAAAAACCCAAGTTCAAGCATCGTGTCTGCTTCATCGAGTATGATGGTGTTGATGTACTCAAGGTTGATTTTTTTCTCATCGATGAAGTTTTGCAGTCTTCCTGGTGTTGCCACGATGATGTCTGCACCCTCAGCAAGTCTTGCTAGCTGTGTGGCTTTTGGGATGCCACCTTGTATCTTCACATTTTTGATGGGCAGATGTTTACTTAGGTCTGAGATAGTCCGTGAGACCTGATCGACCAGCTCGATGGTGGGTACGATAATGAGTGCGCGTACCACTTTCTCTTCTTTTTTGACAATCTTTTGCAGTTTGTTGAGTAAAGGCAGCACATAGGCAACTGTTTTTCCTGTTCCAGACTTTGATGCACCGAGTACATCGAAGCCTTTCATGGCAGAAGGTATCACTTTGGCTTGTATGGCGGTTGTCTCTTCGTATTTTAGGCTAGCGATTGCCCTAAGGATGTCAGGATGTAGGTTTAGTTTTTCAAATGCTTTGATAGGATTTCCATTCTTATTTTGTCTGTTGGGCGCGCTTGATGAGGTGTTTTAAAATAGCATTGGTTAAACGCGAACCGTTTTGTGTGCGAAAAATCGCCTGCGCATGAGCAGAACCCTCTAAGATAAGCGTTTCGTTCTCTTTGCCTTGCGCACTTTTTGCCATACGACGCACCGCGTCTGAGATGCCTTCATCTTCACTTGCTACAAAGAGTTTTGGAGCAGAACCAAGAGCGCTTACATCTCCCACACTAGAAAGTAAGATGAGTTGATCCCATTTGGAGGGGGCTTGAGACATGGCGGTTATGGCGGTACTGCCACCAGCACTGGCACCTATGAGAGTGACTCGTTTTACGCCTTGTTTTTCCTGAAGATAAAAATGAGCTGCAGTGATGTCATCTGGACGCACTTCTTCAAGAGAGAGCACAACCATGCCGTGTTTGGCAATGTCACCTGCTAAGGGTGTCCAACTTTGGGCATCATAAATCGCGCCATGAGAAAGAACAACACCATAGACTCCTTTTCCCCAAAGTAGCCCATGAACACTTCTGCCATTGTGAGTGAAGCTTACTTCAGTGGCTACAGGCACCACCGTTGTGGTTTGTGTGTCTGCAGACACACAAGCAGAGAAGGTGATTGTTGCGAGTAAGACAAAAGTAAATCTCGAAATCATCATGCTTGTTCTCCTTGGGTGATTATTTTGCACTTTCTATAGACTCAATAACGGCTTTGTCAAGTTTTTGTAAAGTCTCGTATGCTTTGGAACTTGTTGGAGCAGAAGACTTCACATAAATGACTGAAGTTTTGCCATCTTTTTCTGTGATTGTGATGCGCACTGGACAAAATCCCATCATTTCAGGGTCAGCATTGGCTACTGCATTACCAAAGCCACCATTGCAGATAATCATGGCTTTGATACCAGTGAGTTTGTTTGTATTGAAATCTTTTCCAAATTTTTCTTCAAGCCCTGCTGCTTTAAATTTCCCCAAGATATCAATTTGAGATATAACGATGAGATTATTGGAAGAAAAAGAGTTTTCTAGATTTTTTTCTACAACGCTCATGGGCATATCAATTTTTTTAACATACACATTTTGTGCAAACAGTGTCGCGCTTAATGCCAATAATACCAGTAACTTTTTCATGTGATTTATCCTTTTTTATTGACTCATTCTGAGCATGCTATTAAATCATACTTTTGATGAGATGTTCTTTAGCTTTGAG
>DYTF01000116.1 GCA_020726105.1 Sulfurovum sp.
ACATTGTTTTGAACTTTGACACCATTTCCTATATTTACTTTTGGTCCAACTACACAGTTTTGTCCAAAAGAGCAATTGGTTCCAATATTTGAACCACTTAAGATATGGGAAAAATGCCAAATCTTTGTATCATCACCTATAGTTACATTATCATCTATATACGATGACTCATGAGCAAAATATGAAGCCATTAACATAATACCTTTTTACAAAAAGGATGATATTCACCTTGAAGTCCAAGAGGTGTAAGTTTTCTTATAACTGAAACAATATTTATAGAATTTCTAGCCTCTTCAAGACCAAATCCACCACCATTTAAGATATGCTCATAACTTCTTGTATGTAAATCTGTAAAACCTTCACTAAATTCAAACTCTTCACCATCAACAGTTATGCTTCGAAAAGTCGTTTTTCTAGTTGCTTTAATATTTTCTGGAATATAGTCATAATTTACAGATAAAAACCATCGTACATTTGCATTTTTGAGTTTCATAAACCCTGCATTTGCATCTGGTTGTTTGAGATGAACAATATTCTCTTCAATAGGTCCAAATATCCAAGAGAGCATATCAAAAAAATGAACCCCAATATTTGATGCTATTCCACCACTTTTAGCTTCATCGCCCTTCCATGATACAAAGTACCACTTCCCTCTGCTTGTGAGGTAAGTCAAATCAATATCATATACTTTAGAAGGATTTTGTTCTAGCTCTTTTGCTATTTTATTTTTTAAAGCAATGATAGAATCATGAAGTCTAAGTTGCAAAATATTATAAACTTTTTTACCAGTTTCATTTTCTATCACTTTTAATTGGTCAATATTATGAGGATTTAAAACTAAAGGTTTTTCACAAATAGCATGAGCACCATTTTTTAGGGCAAATCGTATATGAGAATCATGCAGATAATTTGGAGTAGTGATACCGATGTACTCTATTTTTTCATTTCCATCTCTATGCCACTTATCCACAAACCTATCAAATCTTTCAAATTCTGTGAAAAAATGAGCCTGTGGAAAATGGCTATCCATTATCCCTATCCCATCATATTTATCCATAGCAGCTATCAAAGTATTTCCTGTATCTTTGATAGCTTTCATGTGTCGCGGTGCTATATATCCTGAAGCGCCTATTAAGGCGAAATTCTTTTTATTTGGCATTTTTATAATCTCCCATCACTATCTTTTAAAATTGATTTTATATCGTAAACAACTTGATTTTTATTTTCAAAAGTCAAAGTTTTGTATTTATCGTGTGATACCGCTAGGACTATAGCTTCGAAAGTCTCATAGTTCACATCATTACCTAACTCCAAATTATACTCATGTTTTACTTCATCTTTATCTGCCCAATAGTCAGATACTGTAATATCACATCCAAACTCTTGAAGCTCAGAAATTACATCTATCACTCTACTATTTCTTATATCTGGACAATTTTCTTTGAAAGTAATTCCTAAAACTAAAACTTTTGAGCCTTCTATCTTATGCCCTTTTTTTATCATCAGTTTTATCACTTGATTTGCTACATAGATTCCCATATTGTCATTGAGTCTTCTACCTGCTAGGATGATTTCAGGATTGTATCCTACTTGTTGGGCTTTGTGAGTTAGATAGTATGGATCTACACCTATACAATGTCCGCCTACAAGACCTGGCTTAAATGGCAAGAAGTTCCATTTTGTCCCAGCTGCCGCAAGTACATCGTTTGTATTAATTCCAAGTTTATTAAATATAATCGCAAGTTCATTTACAAATGCTATATTTATATCTCTTTGAGAGTTTTCTATAACCTTTGCTGCTTCTGCTACTTTGATAGTAGGAGCCAAGTGTGTTCCTGCTGCGATGATACTAGCATATAGTTCATTTACTTTCTGACCAACTTCAGGAGTTGAACCAGAAGTAACTTTCAGTATCTTTGTAACTGTATGTTCTTTGTCACCTGGATTGATTCTTTCGGGTGAATATCCGCAAAAGAAATCTTGATTAAATTTTAGATTAGAAAATTTTTCAAGTACAGGCACACAATCCTCTTCTGTAGCACCTGGGTAAACAGTTGATTCATAAATGACAATGTCGTTTGGTTTTAAGACTTTTCCTACGGTTTCACTCGCTTTTATAAGAGGAGTTAAATCTGGTCTTTTGTTTTTGTCGATAGGTGTTGGAACTGTAACTATATAAACATTACAATCACGGATATCTTCAATATCGGTTGTGAGTTTTAAGTGTTGAGTTTTAAGTGTTGAGTTAAAAGATGGCAGAACTGCTTTAAGTTGCTCACTTGAAAGCTCCAAAGTTCTATCATATCCACTTGATAGTTCATCTATTCTCCATTTTGAGATGTCAAAACCTACTACTTCATATTTTTCACTAAATGCATGAGCTAGTGGAAGCCCTACATATCCAAGTCCTATGATGCAAAGTTTTGAGTTTTGAGTTTTGAGTTTTGAGTTGTTTTCCATTT
>DYTF01000117.1 GCA_020726105.1 Sulfurovum sp.
GCTTTGAGTTTTAAGAGTTCATCAATGCCTTGAGCCAATACATCTGGATGTTTACCAAAGATTTTTTCTGTGAGTGCTTCATTGGCAAAGATATTCATCAAAACGGGCATCTCATAAGTGATGCCTTTGGCTTTATTGATAGGATTAGTAAACAAAAGTGGGCAGGAATAGTCTTTTTTGACTTCTATGTAAGCAACATGAGGAATCTCAAGTTCCACATCCAAAGGTTCATCAATGATTTTGAGATTGCCATTGTCTTTAAGCCATTGTACTACATCTTGCATGCTGTCCCCTGTGAGTCTAAGGTTGTGCTAAAGCCTTTGTGGCATTTGGTCTTTAAATGCTATTGCTTCAGCTTCACTCAGTATATCCAATGCACCTTTTTCTATCATGATGTCCGCTAAGTCTTTACCTAAGTGCTCACAGCGTTCAATGGATGAAGTCAGTTCTTCTTGCATGATGTGTGTACCATCAGGATAACCCAGCATCGCTTTAATGCGCATCTGCTGACCTTCTATCACCGCATTGACTGCAACAGGGGCGGAGCATCCTGCACCGATTTTGGAGACAAAATCACGCTCTAGTTTGGTACACAAAAAACTGGCTTCATCATTCAGACTCATCGCAATCTGGCGCACCCTGTCATTTGAGCTGATTATCTCAATCCCCAAAGCAGCCTGACCCATCGGAGGGATAAAATCTAACTTTTCAACATAAGGTATCTCTTTAAGTAAATCCAATCTAAAGAGTCCAATATACGCCAAAATAATGGCATCATACTCACCCTCTTTAAGTTTTCTTAGTCTAGTATTGACATTGCCTCTAAGTTCTTTTACCTGCAAGTCTGGTCTTCTCTCTAGTAGCTGCATCCGTCTTCTAAGGCTCGTAGTCCCTACCACTGCACCTTTGGGAAGCGCATCGAGATTTTCATAGGTATGAGAAAGTAAGACATCACTTTGGTCTTGGCGCGTGGTAATCGCACACAACTCTAAGCCCTCAGGAATATAGGTAGGGACATCCTTGAGTGAATGTACCGCAAGATGCGCATTGCCAGCGAGCATCTCATCTTCAAGTTCTTTGGTAAAATGCCCTTTACCACCTATGAGCGCCAAGGGTTTATCAAGTATCTTGTCACCTGTTGAAGTAATCTCATTAAGCTCTACAGTCACTCCTACAAAGCCTGTCTCGATTCTGGTTTTGATATGATATGCCTGCCATAAAGCAAGCGCACTTGCGCGTGTAGCGATGATGATTTTTTCCACTGTTTACCTTATTTATACAAGTTCATCAAAGAACTATTCAGTTAACTTTTCATAGCCATTACGCTCTCTGTCCCATTCACCGTCAATATAAACTGTCGGTGTACCAGTTACCAGTAACTTCTCTGCTGCACTCTGGTCTGCTTTTAGTGCGTCTTTCACTGTTTGAGCATTGATTTGCTCAGGTGTCAAAACATAACCTGTCTGCGTCTTAACCGCATCAAGAATTTTAGTTAAATTGGTCTCTTTAGCTTCAATGTCTAGTGCATAAATCTTCTCAACAATATCGGTTTTACCCTCGTGTTGTGCGATGTGCATCACGCGTGTCAAGACATCAGAAACAGGATGGATGCGCAGAAGAGGTAAATGATAATAGTAAATTGCTATTTTTGTTGGGTTGTCTTTGGCTGCTTTAAAGATAGCGGGTACTAAGTCTTGACAAAATGGACACATCGGGTCAGAAAAAATCAAAATTTTATGTGCAGCATCTTTATTGCCAAAAAGCAAATGCGCATCATCATAATAGCTTTGCGGAACCGTTGGCTTGATGAGTTCGCGGTAATCATTTCCTGTTTTTACATCTGACAAATGCCCTGTAATAAGCCCATCTTTGACAAACATCATCTCAGGAGCATGGATCTCTTTTTTTTGAAACTCAACATCCATTGTTGTCATCAAAATCGTCCATCCTGGAAGCCTTGCATCCGTCTTAGACTCGATAACCGTTACGCCTTTAACGACAACATCTGGATTTTTCACGACCGATTGCTTGACATATTTAACCAAAGCTTCATTATCTGGCTGTTCTTGTGCGCTAAGGATGCTTGTTAGGGCGACTGTGCTCATTAGTAATTTCGACATCAATGACATATTCATCTCCTTGTTTTGTAAAGTGTGGTGTGTGTTCGGGTGTTATTTTAGCCACAAATTGTAAATAAAGCACATACAAAAGTGTCACCAAACCCAAAAAATCAGACAGAACACCTGGTATCATCAAAAGTATCGCTGCCACAAAATACCCCAGACTGGCGTTTTTAAAATTCCTCATATCTAGCTTACCTGCTTTAACGGACTGCATATTGCCCATGATGGTTTGTGGGGATTTTTGAAGGAGAACCATACCCAGCATAAAACTGAGCATTATCCATACCACAGACCACCAAAAACCAATCATCTCTCCCATTTTCAAAGA
>DYTF01000118.1 GCA_020726105.1 Sulfurovum sp.
TCTTGCATTGGCAAGAGTATAAGGTCGCTATACATCATAAAAGCCTCGCTTCTTCAAACATCGTGACTCTAGCTTCTTCGGTTAAGCCTAATTTTTGGCTTAACATAAGAACCAAAGGGTTATCTATTACGATTTCGGTCGCATATTCCCACTCTATCGATAGCACTTTATCCTTTTCCATTTCGGTTTCGACCGACTCCAGCAATCCCATTCTTAAAAGCATTAATCTGCATTGACGCATTGAGATAGAGGCAATTTGTTTTCTTTTCCACTCTCTTAAATGTTTTTCATCCATCTCTTCTTTATTCATAGAATCTCCCCCTGAATTGTAGTTATTTTCTCAATAACACACAGAAAAAGTGTTTTGTTCGCTTGAGATGTTTGCACAACAATTCTAGTAGAGTTATTAAGAGGGTCAGGTCTGGTAATAGAAACAGCCATTATGTCTGTACTATAGCCTTCTTCTGTTGCAAAAAAAGGAGTGTAGTTTTTATCGTTTTGGGATGCAAAATTAAAAAGATATTTCCCTTTCCAAAATGCCCACCCAAGCGAGATATCAGTATGTCTTGCAGTTATTATTATATCTGCAAGTAAAAATGAATCTCTACCTAGCCCCATCGGTATTGTTATTTCGGCAAAACCAACGGAGTTGCAAGTTAGTTCGTAGATTTTTTTGTTTTCGTATATTGTTATATCAGTGCTACCGTCAAAATCTACTCCATTTATTTTTCTAGGTGTTGCGAGTTTTGTCGCAGTATCTGCCAAAATTGCGTTTTTAACCTTTACTGCTCCACTTAAAAACGCATCTATCTTAGCCTTTAGCCACCTTGTTCTATTGGCTAGAGCCTTTGCCTGTTTGTTCATCGTGCCATTTTCACCACCAATTGCATCATCAGTCATCTCCAATTGATAGATATTTTCATCATAAGTTTCAACTTCATTTATATTTGCCATTTATATTTCACTCCTTCCGAGATTATAATCTCCATTCATCTTCCAACTCCCATCTAGTTTTATTTTTCCTATGTAGTCAATTCTTTTAAGTTTTGACCGTATTGGTTTATATTTTTCTATGTATATTCTTAACTGTTCAGCTCTCTTATTTGTTATTTTTATTCCTATTTTTAGCGAAAAATAACTCCAAAAAGCATTAGTACCCAGCCCAACACTGCCGTCTAATTTCCAACTTCCATCAAGGATGTTACTACCTACCCCCTCAACTAGCTCAAAATCATCTATTAAAAAAGCTTTTAGTGCTTTTTTTACAGTATTAACAGTTCCTAATTTTCTTCTAATTTTAGGAATAGCAACAATCTGCTCTCTTAAACTTTTATCACTTTCATAAGAGATTAAACCTCCATAAAAATCAGACAGCAAAGGAAGCCATTTTTCATCGCATATCGAAGGATTCAAAAACGAGCCTGTGCCTATCTCATCTTTTAGCCTTACAACCCTATCAAAAAAGACACTTTCAACATCCTTTTCTTTTTTTGTGTAGTGAACAGGCAATAAGCTAGACATTTACTACTACTCCATTTCCTTTTATAACAACATCTCCTGCCACTATGACACTTTGAGTAGGAGAAACAACCTCTACATCCTCAACGCCATCAACACTTGAAAGCCTTATTATTTTGCTAATAGTCAAAGATTCTCCTATTCTCATATCTTTTAGATAATCTTCTAATATTTTAGTCACCGTAGCTCTTATACTCACGGTGTCTATATTTTCCCTTAGTGTTAGATTTACTTGTATATCCACCAAAATACTCTCTACTGCTCTAACCCAAATCCTATCAGTCAAAGGTCTTTGTGTCTCATCATTGCAACTATCCAACACCCGCTCTATCATTGCATCATCAACACCACTATCGCTCCAAATGCCTATATCAACCACTCCATCAACTAGACTCTGAATAACCACATCTTTTATTCTACTATCTGCCTTGAGAGCTAGTTGTTTATAGCTATTTTTACTCCCTGCTGTTGTCTGTTCATCAAAGCTTAACGCTATTCTTCTTCTTATCGCTTCATCACTTTCAATATCTCCACCGCCAATAAATAATGCGTTTTGCACTATCTCTTTTAGATACGGTTTTAGTGTCAAGATTTCGACAAAAGTAGCATTTGATTCTCTTGCTTCGCTTTGATATTCAAATAATCCAATAGATTCAGTAGCTCCAACTTCAAACACAACATCACTCATAAGTATCGCAATAGTATCATCGCTCAACAACACTTGTACTCCAGCAAGTATTGTGTAGTTATAAGATAAAGCACTAGTTAACACAAGCTTTGCTTGAGCCGTTGGCTTTGACCCACTCAGTCTAAAGACTCCAAAAAATTCAGCAATAAAATCTAAGTCACTGCCTGTTGCCGTCTGCCAAAATGACCGCTTAATAACACTATTAAAATAAGCTCTTATCTCAACTT
>DYTF01000119.1 GCA_020726105.1 Sulfurovum sp.
CGAAAAAAGCCACAACAACGGGCTCAAAATCATCGAAAATTTTGCAAAACTATAAGGAACAAATATGACCATACTTCCCGCCATAGACCTCAAAGACGGTAAAGCCGTTCGTTTAACCAAAGGCTTGATGGATACAGCAAAAATATACTCGGATGAGCCGTGGCAAGTGGCAAAACGGTTTGAAGAGTTAGGAAGCGAGTGGGTGCATTTGGTTGATCTCAACGGTGCCTTTGCAGGAACGCCACAGAACTTAGAGCAAATTAAAAAAATTAGAGAAAATTGTAATCTCAAGCTTGAAATAGGTGGTGGGATTCGCGATGAAGAGACTATCAAAATGTATAGGGATTTGGGTGTAGATAGAGTCATTTTAGGCTCAATCGCTGTTAAAAACCCACAATTTGTAAAAGATATGGCGAAAAAATATAGAGTGCTTGTGGGCATCGATGCGATAGATGGCATGGTGGCTGTTGAGGGTTGGGCTGAAGTAAGTGATATGAGGGCGACTGATTTAGCTCGTGAGTTTGCTAACGCAGGGGTAGAGGCCATCATCTGTACGGATGTAGGAAGAGATGGGATGATGACAGGCGTAAATATAGCGTTCACAAAATCTATACAAGAAGCTAGTGGACTGGAGACCATCGCAAGTGGTGGACTTAGAGATATGAGTGACATAAAAGCGTTAATAGAAGCTGGGATCGATGGTACGATAGTTGGCAAAGCTTTTTATGAGGGAACTCTAGATTTAGAAGAAGCATTTAGAAAGGTTAAACAATGATGCAATATCTTGCCAAGGGAAGAGCTTCAGTGAGAGGAATTTGCTATGGGCTTTGCACATCGCAAAGGAGACAATCAACATGAACGATAAATATTACGAACTCACCGTAACCGTAGATGAAAACTTCGTAGAGTTTATCGCCGATTTTATTATGAATCTTAACGATGATGGCGTAGAATTAGGGGATGACACGATTATCGTACGCTCCGAGTATGATTTAACTCCCGTTAAAGATGCTCTACTAACATTTGCCGAGTCTTTAGATGGGACATTTAACATAAAGTTTACACTTGAAGAAAAAGAAAATCAAGACTGGATACAAAACTATAAAGACTCCATAGAACCTGTCCACGCAGGAAAGTTTTACATTTTTCCAAGCTGGTACGCGCCCAAAGATGGGTTTATCCCTATCAAGATAGACCCTGCCCTAGCCTTTGGCTCAGGACATCATGCCACGACTTCTTCATGCCTTGAAGCCATCAGCGCGTATGTAACCACTGGGCAGTCAATCGTGGATGTAGGCTGTGGCTCTGGCATCTTGGGGCTTGCCTGCAAAAAACTGGGTGCAAGTGTCGAACTCTGTGACACCGACCCTCTCTCGGTTGAGAGTTGTAAAGAAAACTTCATACTTAATGAAGAACAGTATGACGCGCTTTGGGAAGGCTCCATAAACAAAGTAGCAAAAAACTATGATGTTGTCATTGCCAATATCATAGCAGATGTGCTAAGATTTATAGCACAAGATCTCAAAAATGCCTGCAAAGATGGGGGACTCTTGATACTTTCAGGTATTTTAGATAAAAAAGAAGGTCTAGTGAGTGAATCTTACGCAGATTTAACACTACTCAAACGAACACTCAAAGATGAGTGGGTAACACTCGTGTATAAAAAGGAAACAAATGGCTAACAAACCAGACAATAACGATAACAACTTTTTCAACAAAAACCCTCTTTTGGCTTTTGCCATTTTTTCTATTGTGATTATTATGCTGTTTAAAACATTTGTCGGTGAAGGTGACGGACTTGGCACGATGCTTCAAGATAACGCTGCCGCGCAAACCAAAACAGTCAAATACTCAGACATTAAGGCACAGATAGAGCAAGGAGGCATCACCTCCGTTAAGCTCACCCCAAGTACCATCGAAGCTATTTCAGATGTTGACGGACAAAAAACACGCTTCGTTGCACAAAATGTCCCGACCTATGACAAAGATTTGATTCCCCTCCTAGAAGAGAAAAAGATTACCTACGAGGGCGTTATGGGTGGAGGGCTTCTCTCTGAACTCATTAGTTCATTGCTTCCTATTTTGGTTTTTTTTGGTATCTGGATTTTTTTGGCCAAAAGGATGTCCAAAGGGATGGGTGGGGGCATTTTGGGTGCAGGCAAAGCAGATAAACTCATCAACTCCGAAAAACCAGACACGAAGTTTGACGATGTACAAGGTGTAGAAGAAGCCAAGGATGAAGTCAAAGAGATAGTTGATTTTCTCAAATTCCCAGAACGCTACATCGAACTGGGAGCAAAAATACCCAAAGGACTACTCCTTGTGGGTCCTCCCGGTACAGGTAAAACACTCCTTGCCAAAGCTGTAGCAGGTGAAGCTTCTGTGCCGTTTTTCTC
>DYTF01000006.1 GCA_020726105.1 Sulfurovum sp.
TAAATACCTCAGTGGGTGCGTCAGTGTAGCCTAGTAACAAGAGATAGTTGATGATCGCATCAGGGATGAAGCCCTGCTCAAACAGCCATTTTACCGTTAAATTCTCATCGTCACCTACAAGAGCAGGCAGATGGGCATACTCTGTCTCTTCCTCGTAACCCAGTTGCATTTTGATATGTTTTTGTTTCGCTGTATGTATAATATCCGCCCCAGTGGAGAGTATCATCGTTACACCCATAAGCATATCAGCACAGGCAGAGGCAAAATCTGGTGTGGATGTACCGTCTGCATTCAGTATCACAAAGCTGTCTATTATATCTGGTGCTATTTCTATCTCACCCCTAATGTCATCATGGAAAACGACAGGTGCATCAGGTTTTTTAATGCGCACAACAAATGCTGTGCTACTGTCTTTAAGTTTGGAAAGTTCTTCTTTGTCTGTTTCAAAACATCTACCGCTGTAGTGTTTGTTTTTAAGTGCTTCATCCCCACAGGTACAGACAAAGGCTTTATTTTTTTCCAGCAGCCCAATGGCAAGCGTTTGATAAAGGTGCAGTTTTTCACTCTGATGCAGTACGGTGTCATGTGTAAGGGCAAATTTTTCTAAAATCTGCATCATCTCAGTATCTTTACCTTCGATGACTTTTTCTTTGTCCGTATCGTCTATACGCACCATGAAACGCTCTTGTTTTTGTTGCGCAACAAGGTAAGAAAGTATCGCCACGCGTAGGTCATCACTGTGCATATCACCAACTGGCAACGGGGCAAATCGTAACATCTGTCTTACTCCAAAAGTTTTGCATTTATAAGGACGATATTATAGTGGGTTTAGATTAGAAGTATGTTAAGATGTTGTAATTAAAAAAGGAGCACCCAATGGAAGCAATAAGATATGATAACCTGCCATCTTATACCTATAGCGACTATCAAGAGTGGGAAGGATCTTGGGAACTCATTGATGGTGTAGCCTATGCCATGGCTCCCGCACCGTATCCAAAGCATCAAAAAGTAGTTGCTAAAATTTGGCGAGAACTTGACAAAAACCTAGAGTGCTCCAACAAAAACTGTGAAGTCTTTATCTCACCTGTAGATTGGAAGGTCAATGAAAGTACGGTAGTCCAACCCGATGTGGCACTTTTTTGTGAAGAGATACAGCAGCAGTACTTTTCCAAAACGCCTCCTTTGGTCGTAGAAGTGCTTTCAAAAGCAACAGCCCTAAAAGATGTCACTACCAAAATGAGCCTTTATGAACGAGAGGGTGTCCAGTTTTACATCATCGTTGAACCACATAGTGAAATATCAGATATCTTTAAGCTTATTGATGGTGTGTACACACTGATGAAAAAAGCCACAAAAGAAGACAGCTATGAATTTATCTTATCAGATGAATGCCGCACCAAAATAGATTTTTCTACGGTTTTTTAAAGAACAAGAAGGTGCATTTTGATTCACTTCAAATTCGTTAGAGATACGAATTCGCCTTTGTTCTAGTTTGATATTAAGGAATAAAAATATGAAATGTTCTGTATATATAGCAACAAGTGCCGATGGTTATATTGCAACACCTGATGGAGGTGTTGACTGGCTTCATACAGCAGGCAATTTGGAAGCCGATATGGGCACTGAAGATATGGGTTTTCAGTCTTTTATAGACTCCGTAGATTGTATGATTATGGGGCGTAAGTGTATGGAAATGATTTCTGGCATGAACTTAACCTCTATTCAATGGCCTTATGGCGATATTCGTATTGTTGTGTTAAGTAATACAGTCAAAGAGCCGCCCACCAATCTACGAGGGAAAGTTGAAATGTACTCAGACAACATTCAAGATTTAATTATAAAGCTTGAGAGTTGTGGACTTACGCATGCGTACATCGATGGCGGTTCAATGATTACATCTTTTATTAACCTCGAACTTATTAATGAAATGACCATTACAAAAGCCCCCGTACTTCTAGGTGAAGGAATTCCACTTTTTGGAAAAATCAAAAAAAATGTAAAGCTTGAAAATGCTAAGGCATCAGCATTCCAAAATGATTTTATTCAAGTTAAATATAGTGTGAATTACCTATAAGCCCCCTCCTACCACCCGATAAGCACAAGTTGGATAAAATAACAACACTTTACATCAAAGGGTTAGACAAGCATGAGTGAGCATAAAGATTTTTTACGGACGATTGTTGAGGAGGACTTGGCTTCGGGTAAGTATGAAGAGGTGGTGACACGATTTCCGCCTGAGCCCAATGGTTTTCCGCACATCGGACACGCTAAGTCTATCTGCATCAATTTTGGTATAGCCAAAGCGTACGGCGGTCACTGTAACCTGCGTATGGATGACACCAACCCCACAACCGAAGACACCAAATATGTTGAAGCACTTAAAGATGCCGTAGAGTGGCTTGGCTTTAAGTGGGAAGATGGGGTGCGTTATACCTCTGACTATTTTCCAAAACTCTATGACTATGCCGTGGAGCTCATCAAGATGGGTGAAGCGTATGTGGACAGCCTAAGTGAAGAAGAGATACGCGAGTACCGTGGCACAGTGACCCAAGCAGGACGACGCAGCAAGTATGCACAGCGTTCCGTGGAAGAAAACCTAGCACTTTTTGAGCAAATGAAAAATGGTGAGTGCAAAGAAGGTGAGCATGTCTTAAGAGCAAAGATAGACATGGGTGCTGCCAATATGAAACTAAGAGACCCACTTTTGTACCGCATCAGACATGCGCATCATTATAGAGCAGGTGATGTGTGGCATGTTTACCCGATGTATGATTTTGCGCATTGTCTCTCTGACTACATTGAGGGGATTACACACTCCATTTGCACGCTGGAGTTTGAAAATAACCGCGCTATTTATGATTGGGTTTTAGATACGCTTGGACTCACTGCGCACCGCCCGTATCAACATGAGTTTGCACGGCTGGGCATCAACTACACCGTGATGAGTAAAAGATTGCTTTTGGAGCTGGTAAAAAGTGGCAAGGTGAGTGGTTGGGATGACCCTCGTCTTCCAACCATCGCTGGGTACAGAAGAAGAGGCTACACGCCTGAGTCTATCATCCACTTTTGTGACAGCATTGGTGTAGCCAAAGCAAACTCCACGGTTGATGTGGCACAGCTTGAATTTGCCATCAGAGATGACTTAAACACCAAAGTGCCGCGTGTGATGTGTGTGCTTGACCCGCTTAAAGTTACTCTCATTAACTACGAGGGCAGTGAAGTGCTTGATGCCTCGTATTATCCTGAAGATGTGCCAAAAGAGGGAAGCAGAGCTTTGCCTTTTTCAAAAGAGCTTTACATCGAGCGTGAGGACTTTAGTCTCAATCCTCCTAAAGACTATAACCGTCTGACACTTGAACAACCTGTAAGACTTAGACATGCCTACATCATCACCTGTAAAGAAGTAGTGAAAGATGCTGAGGGTAACATCGTAGAGATAAAAGCAGAGTACCATGCAGACTCAAAAAGTGGTGTTGATACGAGTGGCATCAAAGTAAAGAGTGCCATCCAGTGGGTAGATGCGGCTACGGCAAAAATCGTCGAAGTAAGACTCTACGACAGACTCTTTCAAGATGAAGCACCGCAGAGTTTGGAAGATGTCAATCCTGATTCGCTACACATCATCAAAAATGCCCTCATCGAACCTGCTGTGATCTTAGATAGACCTGATGAGCGCTTTCAGTTTGAAAGACAAGGGTATTTTTATGCCGATCCGGTGGACTATACAGACCAAAACCCTGTGTTTAACAAGATAGTAGGACTGAAAGACTCATGGAGTAAGAAGAAAAAAATAGATACCCCTATACTAAAGCCTCAAGTTAAAAATGAGCAGATAGAGGGTGAGGTGTCAGCGATGAGTGTAGCAGAACAAGCACTATTTGACAGATACACGGGTGAACTTCAGCTCAACCCTGAAGTAGCCAATACCTTAGCACGCGACGCAAAACTCTCCTCTTTTTATGAAACGGCTTTAGGTGAATGTGACAGTCCAATAGGTTTAGCCAATATCATAGCCAATGAGGTAGCGAGGGAACTCAAAGAGAAAGAAGTGCGAGAGCTCAAGTTTACACCTATGCAGATAGCACAACTTGTGAAGATGATTGAAGATGAGACTATCTCGACCAAGATTGCCAAACAGGTTTTTGAAGAGATGGTACTTTGTGGTGAAGACCCTACGCACATCGTTGAAGCAAAAGGGCTAGTGCAGATAAGTGACCCCGCCTTCATTTTACCTATCATTGATGAGGTGATGGCTAAAAATCCTGACAATGTGGAGAAATACAGAGCAGGTAACACAAAACTTTTTGGTTTTTTTGTAGGACAGGTGCTCAAAGCCACAGAAGGCAAAGCAAATCCGCAGGTTGTCAATGCACTGATTGAAGAAAAGCTAAAACATTAACCCAAATAATAATGAAGCGTAAATGCCAGATCTTCATCTAGCTCCATATTTGCCTGCATCCATTTGAGATACCTCGCATCTTCTTTGGCTACTTCTGCTACTTCTTTTCCTTTGTATTTACCAAATTTAAAGGTTTTTATCATCACGGGTGTTGTGGTTAGTTTCGAGAGTGTCTCCATCGGATTTTCTCCTGCATACTGCTCTTTTGCTAGCATCACCAGTTTTGAAAGTAGTAGCTTCATCACCATAACATCCCCGATGGCATCATGTGCTTTGATGGTCACACCCAGTTTCTCGGCCTCTGCTGTCTCGCTCTGGTAAAGTCCTTGTGCATACCGTAGATACTGAAGCCTGTGGCTGGGGCTATCTGGCAGAAGATGTTTGGCACAACGCAAAGTGTCTATGAGTGTGTAGTGGTTCTCAAACCCTTCTTTTTGTAACATACCCAAGTCAAATGAGATGTTGTGTGCGATGAGATAGTTTTCGCTTTGGTTGTATTCTTCAATCTTTTGTGCAAAAGTTGTATCTGCAAAAGGTGCTTTATTTGCAAGTAACTCTGGAGTGATGTTGTGCACCTCCATTGCTTCGATGCTTATGGGTACAGGTGTGGCACAGAGTTCATTTATGACTTCAATGGTGTTCTTATCATACACTATCATCGCCCCGATTTGGATGATACGGTCACTTTCTTGATTTCCTGTGGTCTCTGTGTCGAAAAGGATGTAGATTGGCATGCATTTTCCTTGGGCTAAATTGGCGTGATGGTAGCGTATTTTGGTTAAAAAGTACTTTTTCATGCTTGCAGATGCTATAATACTACCCATATTTATTGAGCAGGAAAAACAGATGACAAAACATTTTACCTCCATCCTTTCCACCGCGTTTGGCAAGTTTGCTTCTAAGGCATTTACGCCTTCGGTTCAAGGGTTTATCAATACTGCCTATGTCAAACTGATGGGGCTTGATATGAGTGAATTTAGAGAACCAAATAGCTATGAGACACTCAATAAACTCTTTACAAGAGCACTTGAAACCCCAAGAGCGTTACCAAAAGAAGAGGATGTACTCATCAGCGGTGTGGATGCACTCATCACGGATGCAGGAGTTATAAAAGAAGGTAGAGCCTATCAAATCAAAGGAATGAGCTACGCCATAGAAGCCCTTTTTGGGGAGTATCATCAAGAGGCTGCCTTAAAAGTTGAAGGGGGTGAGTTTATCAACTTTTATCTCTCACCTAAAGACTATCATCGTTACCATGCGCCCATGAAGCTGAAAGTGAACGCTTTGACTCACATACCAGGTAAACATTTTCCTGTCAATTTTCCCTTGTTGCGCAATAAAGCCAATCTTTTTATTGAAAATGAAAGAGTGGTGCTGGCGTGCGAAGACGAAAAAGGTAGAGTGCAAGTTTTAGTACTTGTGGCAGCACTGAATGTTGCGCAGATGATTGTGACTTTTGAAGAACGCGTGCGGACAAATTCTGAGATACGCCAACCTGTGCATTATGTGTATGAAAATCTATGGCTAGACCAAGGTGAACTCTTTGGCTGGTTTGAGATGGGTTCTACTGTTTTAACATTTAGCGAAAAAGGAAGCATCTTTCCTGAAGTTGCTATCAATCAAAAAGTAAAATTTACTGATATTTTGGGTAAAGTACTCTAAAGGAGCGTTCATGCAGATTAAAGAAATAGAAGAATACGCCGATATACGCGCCAGAGCCAGAGCCTACTTGTGTTATATTATGGGGCGTCATGTCACCGATACGATTCAAGATGGCGACATTCACACCGTGCTTTCAAAACTTGAGACGCTCAATGACAGCATCGAAAAAGCTGAAGCCATCTATGCCTTAGATGCGCATGGTGTACAAATCTTACACAATGTATCGAAAAACAAAGCGTTAGCAGGCGTAGGGCAAGGCGTTGATCGATCCGATAGAGCCTACTTCTACCGCACAGTCAAAGAGCACCGATGTACTTTGACTGAGCCTTATCCTTCAGACATCAGTAACACGATGGTGGTCACCTCCTCTTTCCCTATCTATGATGAGCGAGACAATCTTTTGTGTATCATCTGCGTTGATATTTCCATGGCAAATATCTTGCGTATGGTACATCCTAGTTCGGTAGATTCATACTTTGGTACATTAACCAAGATTGCGTACGCGGCATTTTCTGTTGCTTTGGCGTTGGTTTCTTTGCTACTTTTTGTCAAAGGGGCAACGGCGTTTTTGCATTTTGGCACTGACCTTAGAGCCATAGACATCAACGAAATGTTCAGAGCTACTATTCTCTTGACCCTCTCTTTGGCCATTTTCGATTTGGTCAAAGCGATTTTTGAAGAAGAGGTGTTGGGCAAAGAGAAAAAAGAAGGCACAGGGGGCGGACATCAAACGATGATACGCTTTTTAGGCTCGATCATCATAGCCCTTTCCATCGAAGCCTTGATGCTGGTTTTCAAATTTGCACTGACTGATCCTGCCCAGCTTTTGTATTCAGTGTATCTCATCGGGGCGGTAGCATTGCTTTTGGTGAGTTTGTCGGTTTATGTTAAGTTTAATGCCAACTCAGATACAAAAACCAAAAGGATGAAGTAGTGCGTCAGCCACTCATTATCTTCGACATGGACGGCACTTTGGTCAACTCCTCTATCACCATAGCTAATGCCATTAACCATGTACGAAAAAACCTCGGTTTTGAGCCGATGGAGCAGGCACACATTTTGCGTTTGGTGAACGACCACAGCATCAACGCTGCGCAAACCTTTTACCATACGAAAGCATTTGAAGCAGACCATGAACGATGGTTTTCGGAGTATTACAGTAAAAACCACGCGGATGAACTCGCACTGTACGAAGGCATCGAGCCTTTACTGTGCGCGCTTAAAGAAAAAGGACACACACTGGCCGTAGCGACCAATGCGTATCGCATCTCTACTATGGAGTCTTTGACGCATCTTGGTATTCATGACTTTTTTGATGGCATTGTTTGTTATGACGATGTTCCTCAGGGTAAACCCCATCCCGATATGCTCCATAAACTCCTTAGCGAACTGAAGTATGAAAGCCATGAAGCACTTTTCATAGGTGATGGTCCCCGTGATGCACTGGCTAGCCAAAGAGCAGACATAGACTACATCATGGTAGACTGGGGCTTCACCGAACATACCGACGCGGTACAATCGGTGGGTGATTTGCAGAGGATACTTTTGGATGTCTAAATCACTGCTTACCGACCTTTTTTCACTCTTGCTTATTGGGCTTTCTTTTGTGTTGCCTGTTGCCTATGATGATATGTTGCTTTTTACAGGGCTTTTTGCCTTCTCTGGTGCGGTGACCAATCAGCTTGCGATTCACATGCTTTTTGAAAAAGTACCGTTGTTGTATGGCTCGGGAGTCATAGAAAAAAACTTCGATACCTTTAAACTTTCCATCAAAGAGATGATGATGAAACAGTTTTTTACCAAAGAACAGCTGGAAGCATTTTTTCTTAAAGAAGAGCAAAAGATAGACCTCGCTCCTTTGGTTGAGGCTACAGATTTTTCACCTGCGTTTGACGCACTATCCAAAACGGTGATGGAGTCTAGGTTTGGTGGTGCTATCGGCTTATTTGGTGGTGAGAGTGCGTTGGAGGGTTTACGCCAGCCTTTTACTCACAAGCTAAAGTCAGCCGTAAGTGCCATCGTTTCTTCTTTGCCCTTTAAGACACAGCTAGAACAGCACCTACAAGGTGCGGCTTTGAGTGACGAGATGTTACTCTCCATCGAAACACTCATTACCAAGCGTCTTGAAGAGCTAAGCCCCAGTATGGTTAAAGCTTTGGTGCAAGAACTCATCAAGGAGCATCTGGGTTGGTTGGTTGTGTGGGGTGGTGTATTTGGCGGTCTGATGGGGCTTTTGTCTGCTTGTGTGATGTAAAACTTTTGGCTATGATGTCACCCAATAACCTATAAGGACTTACATGGAGACACTCACTTTTATATCGTGGAATGTCAATGGCATCAGAGCCGTTGACAAAAAAGAAGCACTACGATGGATAGACGAAGAAGCGGTTGATTTTTTGGGATTGCAAGAGATTAAAGCTGAAGCAGAGGAGATACCAGAGAGTATCTTTGAGAAAAACTATAAGTTTCAAAGCATCAATGCCTCGTCAAACAAAGGACAGTCAGGCGTAGCACTCTTTACAAACACCAAAGGTGAAGCCTCGTGTTGCGCGCATGTGGACATCTTGGATGAAGGGCGCATCAATGAGTACCATTTTGGCTCTATTGTTTACTTTAATGTCTATTTTCCAAACGGACAACGAGATGATGAACGACTAGCGTACAAGATGGCGTTTTATGAGCGTTTTTTGACATACATTTTAGAGTTACGCGCTCAGGGTAAGTCCATCGTCATCTGTGGTGATGTCAATACCGCCCACCACCCCATAGACCTCGCACGCCCCAAAGCCAATGAAAAAACATCAGGATTTTTGCCTATGGAACGGGCATGGCAAGACAAGTTGTTGGCATCTGGCTTTATCGATACCTTTAGGCATGTGCATGGAGATGTGCCAGAGCGTTACAGTTGGTGGAGTTACAGAGCAGGGGCCAGAGCTAAAAATGTAGGTTGGCGCATAGACTACTTCTATGTCTCAGATGACCTCAAAGACAAGATCGTTGATGCAGACATCCTAGACCACATCACAGGAAGCGACCACTGTCCCGTGAAGTTGGTTTTAGCACTTTAGGCTAAGTCGTCACCCACAAAGTAAAACTCATCCAAGCCTTCCAAAAATGCCAAGAGTAAGGCATCTGAACAGGGCTTAAAGTTTTTATGATCTTCTTTACGAAAGAGTGAAGAGAGTTGTTGTTTGCTTAGGTTCACATCTGCCAAAGCAAAGATGATTTCTGTCTCCGCTTCTTTGAGGTTGAGTGCGATGCGAAGTTTTTTAAGTACGAGGTTGTTGTTAAGCTCTAAGGCTTCATCTTCGGTGGATTTTTGGGGAGAAGTGCCTCGTTTGAGTGTGATGAGACCATCTAAAAAGACACCCAACTCCTCATAACTGCAACGCACAAACGCTTTTTCTTGACGGCGTACCAAAAGTGAAGCCAAATGAGAGGCTTCCATGGGGTAGTCTTCAAGCGCATAGAGTTTTACTATCTCGGCATCACTGAGATTGAGTGCTTTTTTGATGCGGTAGAGTATCTCGTTGGTGTCAAGAGACATTTATTTCTTCCCTGCTTCTGCAGCTAAAGCACCCAAAGCGATTTTGGCTTTTTTGAGAATCTCTAAACAGTTTGCATTTTTGATGTTGTGTTTGAGTGACCAGTACTCAGGATTGGTGTAAGTGATAGTCGTGATGCCTTCATAATTGGTGCTAAAAAGCATACGAAGTGGTAAATCAAGCCCCATCGAAGGGTTGCAGTTCATGAGTACCGTACCCATTTTTGGATTACCAAAGATGACTACGGTTTCAGGCTTTAAGTCCATATTGACAGCCAGAGCATTGGCTTTGTGGTCGATGGTGCTAAAGTGTACCAGTCCTT
The DNA here is from genome assembly GCA_020726105.1 of Sulfurovum sp. Lineage (GTDB taxonomy): Bacteria > Campylobacterota > Campylobacteria > Campylobacterales > Sulfurovaceae > Sulfurovum. The sequence goes on from DYTF01000006.1 coordinate 9,929, forward strand.
GAGACTTGATGAGTGCTTCGAGTTTGGCTACGGCAGTCGGTACATCGTTTTCGCTCTGCACTGTTTCAAGAAAAGCACTTTTTTTAGCACCGCATCCTAGCAACACGAGCATCATCAAAGCAAAAAATAACAGTTTTTTCATCTCTACCCCTTTATACATTAAATCTAAAGTGCATCACATCGCCATCTTGCACGATGTACTCTTTGCCTTCAAGCCTTGCTTTGCCTGCCTCTTTCGCGCCTGCCTCACCTCCAAAAGCGATGAAGTCAGCATAGCCGATGACTTCAGCCCTGATGAAGCCTTTTTCAAAGTCGTTGTGTATGACGGCTGCCGCTTTAGGGGCAGTAGTGCCTTGGCGTATCGTCCATGCACGCACCTCTTTTACGCCCGCGGTGAAGTAACTCTGAAGCCCCAGTTTGTCAAATCCTTTACGGATAATCTGCTCCAGCCCACTCTCTAGCACACCCAAGTCAGCAAGCATTTCATTTTTTTCTGCTTCATCGAAGTCTACCATCTCTTCTTCTACTTTAGCACAGAGTTTGATGACTTCATAGCCTCTTTGTTCCGCATAAGCCTTGAGTTTTTTCACAAAATCATTGTCTTCGCTTAACCCTGCTTCATCGACATTTGCCCCATACATCGTCTCTTTGGAGGTGAGCAGACGCAAGTCTTTGTTGATGGCTAGAAAACTCTCACTGTCTTTTTCTGCAAAAGTTGAGACAGGAGAGCCACCTTCGATGTGTAAAAGTAGGGCTTCAGCCACAACCAGTTGGTCTTTGGCATCTTTGTCATTGCCTTTTGCCTTTTTTTTGAGCAAATCCACGCGTTTAAGTACCGCATCAAGGTCGGCAAAGAGTAGCTCCTGCTCGATGATTTCCACATCACGCAAAGGGTCGATAGAGCCTTCTACATGCACAATATTGTCATCAGCAAAACATCTCACGATGTGTAAGATGACATCGGTTTCACGGATGTTTGAGAGAAATTTATTGCCCAGTCCTTCGCCTTTGCTGGCACCCTTGACCAGTCCCGCGATGTCCACGAAGTCAAGCGTAGAGTACTGCAGTTTTTCAGGTTTGACGATGTTAGCGAGGGCTTCAAGTCTCTCATCGGGTACAGGCACAACCGCTTTGTTAGGTTCTATGGTACAAAAAGGATAGTTGGCACATTGGGCATTTTGTGCTTTGGTGAGTGCGTTAAAAGTGGTAGATTTGCCCACATTGGGTAGTCCTACAAGTCCGATACTTAGTCCCATGCTTACTCCGCCTTAAAAATATGATGCTCTAAAACACAGGCACAAAAGAGATACAAGCGAACAGAGTTTTGATAAAGCAATTATACTCTTCAAACCTTTTAAGCATCACAAAACTGCATCTACGAAGCAGACGCGTAGTCATGCGATGGCACTAGTCTTTTAAAAATCCATACGCATAGACTTTGGGTTTGATGGTGTCGGCTAAGATGGCGAGTTTGTTTCGTAGTAGCCCGATGCGTGCCATGTAAGTCGCATCGTCGCTTTTGGCGTTCATCCTGCCTTTATCATTTCTGCCTTGGAAGTGTTCTCGTATGTCGTAGAGGCTAGCGTTGACATTGACCCCTGTTTGGCTGTGGTAGTACTTCCAAAGCGCACGACCTGCGTCAAATACCGCTGTGGCATCTTCTGAAAAGACTCTTTTTAAGGCTTGGTTTTGAGGTGCCTCAAAGAGGGTGGCGTCGTTTTCTATGCTGAGTTTACCGTTCATGAAGTCAGTCATAAAATGGCTCTCAAACCTGTTCTTAGCATCGACCTCTTGCTCGCTAAAGGGTATCCAGTGGTTGATGCCAAAACTTGATGAAATATTATTGCTATTGTCGAACAAGCAAAAAGTTAAACAATCACTTTGAAATTCTGTATCATATTTCCAATCATTATTTGGATAAGTAAACTGGTCTCTATCGTTTAACCAAGTAGCCTGTATGCAATGACGAACAGAAATATATACTGAAATTTCTATAATATTTTTATCTGTTACCCACGTGCCTCTTGGGTGCGGTAATTGATTTTTGTCATTAATAATAAATATAAAATTTGCGTTTTGGAAATCATTGCCTTTTGCAGACATAAAACCAATATTGATTTCATTGACTTTATTTCTTGTTGTAATTATCCAATCATTTATTGATTTGAAAATTGAGGTATTAAGAAATCGTTTATTACCAATAAAATCACCTTTAGAGTTATATATATCACTTTTTATTTCTTTAAAATCTTCTTTGATATCATTATTCCATATGAAAAATCCAATAGGAAATTTCCCCTTAACATTATCGAAAGAGTCTGCTGGAACAACAAATAAATTTTCAAGCTTTGCTCGAAAAAAACTTCTAAAATCGGAGAAGTTTGGTGCTTGCAGAATTTTCAAAGTTGAAAATTCTGCAAGCACGGTATTGGGGATTTCAGCGTTAATTCTTGTAAGAAATTGAACAAAAAGTTCACGTCCGCCAATTCCAATTTTGCTTTTATATTTTTCATAAACTTTTGTAGTAACAGCAACATCTGTTTTGTTTGTTCCTGTATTTGATACAGTGCCTTTACTTGCCGCCTCAGCATACGGCGGGTTAATATAAATCACCAACTTCTTCCTTTTTGCTTCGTCGCCGATGATGTCTTGCAGGCTTTGGGGTAGTTTGCTGAAGTCATCATTTAAGAAGTCAAACTGAAAGACATGGGCTTTGAGTAAGTTAGCCCCATGGTCTATGCGTTCGTGCATGACATTGATGTCTGCTTGGTCTAGGGTACTGGCGTAGATGTTGTACTTGTTGGTAAGTCCTGCTAAAAGGTTGCCCGTGCCAGCGGCACAGTCCCAAATGTAGTACTCATCCTGCCAGTCTTCACCCAGATAATCCCTGAGGTACTTCTGTGAAAGCTCTACCCAGATACGAGGGGTAAAAAACGCACCTTTTCGTTCTCTGATGTCTTGGGGAACGAGCAAATCCCTTCGTTCTATGATGTAGTCTTGAAAGGCTGCTATAGGCGGGCGTTTGTAGAGTTTCCAAAACTGCAAATAGGCGTTTTTTTCGCGGATGTTGATGGTGGCATCAAACATTTGATTGAGGTTTTCCTTGGCTATGGTGTAACCTTGATTTTGAAAAACCACAAAAAGATTGTCTCTGATGCTTAAGTCATCTTCTATATCTTGCGTGTCTTTGTCGTCTACAAATATATCTGCCAAATAAAAATCGCTATCAAAGATATTGGCTTTTTTGAGTTCATCCCAGTTGACATCGATGATGGGTTTTACACTCTCTATCCAGCGCAGATAGATGGGGATGAAGTTGTTTTTGTCTATCCTGATTTTACTTTTTGTCGTGGCATTGGCTACATTGTTTTTGATGAATGTTTGGAGTTCTTTTTCGTCTTTTTCGTAGTCAAAGACATAGGTATTTCGCTTGAGTGTACTTTCGATGCGTTCTTTTATGAGTTGAAACTCTTTTGTGTCGTGCTTGCTTGGGGTGACATTCCAGTTGAAGTCATTGAGATAAAAAATATCTTGGATATTGACATAGTCCACAAAGGCAATCTTCTTGAAGTCAAATGCACCCAAAAAGGCAGGGGGCAAAGTTTTGTCAAAAGTACGCGCTTTGCCGATGGTAAGGATGAGTTGCACAAACATAGCAGCGATGCCAAAATCACCCGTTTTAGCCTCTGCCCACAAAAGTGGTGTTCGTCCAAACAGATTGTCTTGTTTTGGAAAAACCGTAAAGTCGATATTGCCTAAAATTTCGGTCGTATCAAAAGACTTAAACCAGTCTGCACCTACTTTGTTTTTGAGTTCTTCTTCTCTGATGTTTTTGTATTTCATCTTGCTTTTTACCCTTTGTGCTTTTACTTTTTTGGTATGTAAGGCTTTATTTGAGAGGTATTATATACTAAAACAGAGGCAGGAAGCATTGGGGCAAGATGCGAAGAGGAGGGCTTTACCTAGTCTTCATAAGTCGGAGAGGTGTAGTTGTAGCCAAACTTGGTATGTTGGCTAACCTCTTCTTCGACGGCATCGATTATCTCATCGGTTTTATCTTCTACGGATTGGATGAAGCGGTCTTTGTCGCGCTGGGTTTTGAAGCTGTGGATTTGGTAGGGTTTCTCAGGGCTGTAGGTTTCAAAAAATGCCTCTAAGCTTTCATCCCACACGAGGGTGAGTTCTCTGCTTATCTGATCGGGTTCTTCTTGGTCTGGTAGTGTGTAAGCAAAAGTAGCAGTGTCTTCGTAGGTGATGACTTCAAAAGGGGCGGACATGGTTGTAACCTTTATGGAGGCAAGAGCCTTTTATTGTAGGCTTATATATACACTAAAAGCCCTGTACATCAAACTATTTTTTGAAATTTGCCTAAGGCTATGGCATGATGTAACCTATCTTCACAAAACACCAAAGAGGCATGAAGCCTCAGAACAGTCGCTTTATGTTAAAATAAGCGCAATCTAAACACAACGGTGAACCATGGCTCTAAAAGAAATCTACTACAAAGAACAGTGCTTTAACCTCTCTTATGAGATACTTAACCCCACGCAAGAAACAGTCTTGCTTGTTTTGCACGGATGGGGAAGCAACAAAGAGATCATGAAACAGGCATTTGCTAAAACACTTCCTAGTTACAGACACCTCTATCTTGATTTGCCAGGATTTGGACACTCAAACAATGAGATGGTCTTAACCACGCAAGACTACGCGGCCATCGTGAAGCTTTTTTTACAGGCATTGGGTGTCGTGCCAACCATCGCCATGGGACACTCCTTTGGCGGTAAGGTCTCTACACTGCTGGCAGCACCGTGTTTGGTGCTCTTGTCTTCTTCTGGGGTACGAGTCAAAAAACCTTTGTCAGTGAAGTTCAAGATAGCTCTTGTCAAACTCCTCAAGCCGTTAGGTTTGGCAAAGCTGCGCGCGTGGTTTGTAGCACCCGATGCCAAAGGGATGAGCCACGCGATGTACGAGACTTTTAAAAATGTAGTCAATGAACACTTTGAAGACAACTTTAGCGCATCTAAGAGCAAGGCGCTGTGTTTTTGGGGTAAAGCAGATACCGCGACACCGCTTTTTACGGGTGAAAAGATAGCAGAGTTGATTGGGGACAGTCACTTTTATGCGCTTGAGGGGGATCACTTTTTCTTCTTGCAACACACGGCATTTATAGAACACACCATCTTAGAACACTGTAAAGGAACTCACTAATGTTTTTTGCACTCAACACACTTTTTTATGCGCTTTTTGTCTTGGCTATGGGCTACTACTTCATCACCAACTTGCAATGGTACTCTTACAAGCTAAACCGCGCACTCTTTCATCACACCAAAACATGGTGGCATGCAGTTTACTTTTTACTGCCCTATGGTCTGTATGCGGTGGCTGTGAAGACAGGTGAGTTTAGTTTTGTGGTGGTCATGGTCTATCTTGTGATGCTCTACTTTTGGCACAAAGGACTGGATAAACCTCTGGTATTTACAGGTAGAGTGAAACGCTTTTTTGCCGCTTTGGTACTCTTTGCACTTTTTGTTTTTGTGGTGTTTCACCATGCCATGCTCATCGTGCCGTTGTTTTTGGCGTATGTGGTCTCGATGCTCATCGAAAAGATGCTTTTTCACGGGTTTAAACGCAAAGCACAGCAGAAGATAGAAGCGATGGAAGAACTCATCGTAGTAGGCATCACGGCTAGCTACGGTAAGACCAGCATCAAAAACTACACCCAACATCTGCTGAGTAGCAAGTACAAAACCTACGCTACCCCACGCTCGGTCAATACCTTGGGTGGCATCATGAAAGACATCAATGAGGATTTGCCCTCAGATACGCAGGTGTATGTGGTAGAGATGGGTGCAAGAGGTGAGGGTGACATCGCGGAGATCAGCACCTTTGTCAATCCACACTTCGTAGTAGTGGGCAAGATAGGCCCTGCACACATTGAGTACTTTAAGACCATCGAAAACATCCGTAACACCAAGATGGAGATACTCAAAACCGCTAGACTTCAAAAAGCATGGGTGCATGAGAGTGCCAGAGTCAAGCCTGAAGCCATGGTGCATACCTTTGGAAGTTTAGAGCATCTGGACATACGCAGCAAAGATACGCCACCGCAGTTTGTCATAGAAAATGTAGAAGCAACGCTTGAGGCGACTTGTTTTGTGCTAGATGGTGTGCGCTACTGTGCTAGCATCTTAGGGGCGTTTAACGCGATGAACCTCGCGGCAGCCGTACTGGTTGCCAAAGAACTTGGACTAAGCGAAGAAGAGATACAACAAGGACTCTCTACTCTCAAACCAGTTGCCCACCGACTGCAACGCATCGATGCAGGTGGCAAGGTGATACTCGATGACAGTTTTAACGGTAACATCGACGGGATGATGGCTTCTTTTGAGTTGGCAAGCACCTACCAAGGACGCAAGGTCATCATCACACCAGGGCTAGTTGAGGTAGATGACACACTCAATGTACAAGTAGCCAAAAGAGCCAATGAAGTCTTTGATGTAGTAGTGGTCACAGGAGAGTTAAACTACGCCATTTTTAAAGCACATATTGATGCCGATAAACTGGTCAAACTTGCCACCAAAGCACAGATGCAAGAGATGCTCATAGAACAAACCCGCACAGGTGACCTCATACTCTTCGCCAACGATGCACCGAGTTTTGTGTAGGGTGGGTTAGAGGGATTTCTTTGCCTCGTCAAGCCTTTTTATTTAATGTTTGAATTCTCATCAACTCCAACACATCGTATTTGTCTTTAGGTCTGTTGGTGGCAGTTTTGTTTTTGATGAGGTCATGTAGGCTTATAAAATGAATTGTTTCACCAAATAGACTATTATTGGTTTTGTTCTTCCATGCTTGCGAAAATTCAACACCATCAATATCGGTTAGTACATCGATACGCATAGGCTCTAAACCTATTTGTAGTACCATATTTTCCGTGTTGAGTTCATCAACTGTAATCTCATAAGGAATAGGGAACTCATTAAAAGCTTTTTGTATATTTTTTGCATTATCTACAGACTTTTCAATCCATAGGTCTATATCAAGAGTGTGTCTACTGTAACCATAGTTACCCATAGCATACGCACCAACCACTAGATACTTGACATTGTGTTTGTTGAAGAGTTGTAGCATATCCTTATAATCATCAAAATAATCCATCTATTTAAACTTTTGTGGTTCTGATTGATATTTTAGTTTTATCTAATCGTGGTGGGTATTTACCGTGTATTTCAAAATAGTGTTGTGCTGTCATTGCAGTCATCATCTTAAATAGCTCATCACCCGTTAATCCAAAGATAAAACTATGGTGCGCCTCATCATGGATGGACATTTTGTTTACAGTAATTACCCTATCTTTTTTCATTTTATATCTTTTTTAGTGATGTATTTATAATGATTATAGACAAATCTTTATAAAACTTTTCTCTTATAGTGTTTTAAGGAGGTAATATCTCGAAATGTTCAGATAAATTTAGAGAGATTCTTTGCTTTCATTGCTCTTTGTGTCATTGTCATCTGAGCCAAAGTCAAAATGAGTATCCAAATCAACATCAAACTCATACCACGCTTTGGGCTTTTCTTCACCACCCATTTTTTTGAAAAAGAGTTGATGGTGTTGGCCCTTAAGCAAGATGCCATCTACGCCGTTACTGCTGGCACGCACTACGCTAAAACCTTCTGCTAGTGTTTCATGGAGTGCATGGCTTGCTAGAGCCTGCTTTTGGTTTCTGCACCCCATTTTCGTGGCGATGAGCATTGAGGACATGTTGTTTTCAGAGCTTGCATTGAGTCTACCCGAGATTTTGTTGCACCCGTCAAATCCACTGATATGCATTTTAGTAGAGTCAAATTCTAAAATGGTGCGAGATTTTCGCGTCCCATTACCGTCTACACTGCGTAGATGCCAGTTTCCGTCAAGCTCTTTGAGCTTTACACTGTTTTCCTCTGCCAAAAGTGCGCTACTGGTGATGATGGTGAGGAGACAAAGAACAGCCATTTTTTGGTAAAACATGAAAAATCTTCCTTATAAAACTTTTTTGCTATTATAGTAAAACTTGTATTATGGAGTCTCTATGCGTTTATTTTTTTTCTTTATTTTTTCTTTTTCAGTACTTTTTGCTACACCACTGACTTTGAGTGACAAGCAAGCAGCGTTTATAGCACAAAAGGTATGGCAAAATGAAGGCGCAGGGCTGGACAAGTATCTGGTGCACTGGAACGAAGGTGAAGACTTTGCATCGGTGGGCATCGGGCATTTTATTTGGTTTCCGAAGGGACATACGGAACGATTTAGGGAGGTGTTTCCTTTGGTGTTGGCATTTATGGAGGAAAAGTCTATTGAGATGCCCCGATGGCTCAACGCTCAAACACCGTTTCCTTGGCACACCAAAGTGGAATTTTTTGCTGCTAAAAATGCACAAAACAAGCAATATAGGGAGTTATTTGCATTTTTAAAGCGTACTATGTCCACTCAAGCTGCTTATATGGCAAAACGCCTTAATGATGCCTTGCCACAAATGCTCAGCACTCTTAAAGATATACAACAAAAAGAACTGATTGAAAAGCGTTTTTATGAAGTGATGCACCATGCGAATGGCACCATCAGCGAACAAGGTGTGTATGTACTTTTGGACTATACTAACTTCAAGGGCGAGGGTACACTCAAGAGTGAACGCTACAAGGGGCAAGGGTGGGGTTTGTTGCAAGTGCTTGAACACATGAACCCGCAAGAACCAAACAAACAAAAAGCTTTTGCGCTCTCAGCCAAAGCGATGTTAAGCAGACGCATCAAAAACTCCCCACCTGCTAGAGGTGAAGAGCGTTGGCGCGCAGGGTGGAACAAGCGGCTAGAGACCTATTGGAAATAAGCTACTCTAAAGATTAAAATCTTCTGTTTTGAAGTGATGCAGTTTTTTTCATGATTGTTTCGAGTGTCTCATCTTTAGCTTGAGGAAAAAAAGCAGTAGGTACATCATTACTAATGATGAGATGATGCTGTTCATTGTTTTTACAAAAAAGATCAATAAGATTCGTATCATCTGTGCAAGACTTATGAATAAAAAAGAGAGGATAGCTTATGAAAACCATTCCTAAATTTACGACAGTAGAAGAAGAACAAACATTTTGGGAGAGCCATGACAGTACTGAGTTTCTGGATTGGGAAAAAGCAAAAAAAGTCAAACTTCCAAACCTAAATAAGAGTACAAAAACCATCTCGTTAAGGCTACTTGATCAGTCACTCATCAAGATGTTTTTGCAAAAAGAGTTAGGTTCTTAACCAAGATAGGTGACTTTTAGTTAAAAAAGTGCAGACACTATCTCTTGCGCTTCATCTTGTATCTGATTTAGATGTGCTTCGTCGATGAAGCTTTCGGCGTAGATTTTGTAGATGGGTTCTGTGCCTGAGGGGCGTAGGGCGAACCATCCGTTTTTGGCTACGACTTTGAGTCCACCTATGGCTGCACCATTGCCTGAGGCATGGGTTAAGATGGCTTCTATGGTTTCACCTGCAAGTGTGGTTGCTTTGATGTCAAGGGCGTTAAGGTTTTTTAGTTTTTTAGCCTGTTCGAGCGTGGCAGGTGCATCGATGCGTGCATAAATAGGCGCACCAAATTTTTGGGTAAGCTCTAGGTAGTGCACCCCTGGGTCACGGCCTGTGGTTGCGAGTATCTCAGCAGACAAGAGAGTCATGATGATGCCGTCTTTGTCAGTACTCCACACGCTTCCGTCTTTACGCAAGAAACTAGCACCTGCACTCTCTTCCCCCCCAAAAAAGACAGTACCGTTGGTCAGCCCCTCAACAAACCACTTAAACCCAACAGGCACTTCGATGACTTTTTTGCCCAGTGCATCTGCCACACGGTCTATCATCGAGCTGCTTACTAAAGTTTTGCCTATGCCAAGATTAGATTTCCAAAGTGGGCGGTTTTGGGCTAGGTAATTGATAGCAACACTGAGATAATGGTTGGGGTTCATGAGTCCTACACTTTTGGTGACGATGCCGTGACGGTCAAAGTCGGTGTCGTTTCCAAAAGCGATGTCGTACTTCTCTTTCATTGCCACCAGTCCTGCCATAGCGTAGGAAGAGGAGCAGTCCATACGAATTTTGCCGTCTTTGTCACAGTGCATGAACGAAAAAGTGGAGTCAAGCGTATCGTTGAAAACCTCCATGTTGAGACCATATCGTTCTTTGATGGCAGAGTAGTACGCCATCCCAGAGCCACCCATCGCATCAGCACCGATGAAGATGCCCGACTTTGCAATGGCTTCCATGTCGATGACATTTTGCAAATCATCGACATAAGGGGTAACATAGTCATACTCTACAAAATACGCTGAAGCAAATGCCTCATCTAGCGTGATTTTTTTGACCTCTTGGAGTCCATTTTCCATCAGTGCATTGGCGCGTTTTTCTGTCCAGTCTGTGACATCAGTATCAGCAGGCCCACCATGTGGCGGGTTGTACTTGAAGCCTCCATCTGAGGGAGGGTTGTGTGAAGGGGTGATGACGATGCCGTCACAGAGCACATCGGAGTTTTTATTGTGTGTCAAAATGGCATGGGAGATGACGGGCGTAGGGGTGTAAGCTAAATCTTTGGCGATGTACACGCTCACCCCATTGGCGCAGAGTACTTGCAAAGCAGAGAGCTGTGCAGGATACGAAAGCGCATGGGTATCCATCCCCATAAATAAAATCCCCGTGATGCCAGCTTCTCTTCGGTAATCGCAGACGGCTTGTGTGACGGCTAGTATGTGGTTTTCGTTAAAACTACCTAAAAGCGAAGAGCCACGGTGACCTGAAGTACCAAACGCGATGCGCTGTGTTGGGTTTTTGGTGTCGGGTATTTTGGTGTAGTATTCACTGATGAGCCTTGGAATATTAACAAGGATTGATTTGGGTGCCAGCTTGCCTGCATCGGGATGAAGAGCCATGATATGCCTTTTAAAGTGTAAGATGAGTGACAGTTTAGCGTTTCTATTTTATGATTATGCATAAAGAAGTGCCATAAAACTAAAATGATAGTCTTAATCTTTCAATACTTTTTACGCTAAAATACACGACTTTAAACAGGCAAGGGATGGTGCAATTATACATAGCACTCTTATTAAAAAAGGAAAATTTTGGAACAAAAAATAAACACCGTTGCGGGTATGGTATGAATCTTAAAATTGCAAGCCATATAGACACAATAAGTAAATACGCAGGCGCTATGGCGGCGTTTTTGGTGGTGCTTCTTTCTTTGTTGGTGTTTTATGATGCCACTGCGCGTTATCTGTTTGGTTCGGGGTCTATAGCGTTACAGGAGATAGAGTGGCATCTCTTTGATGCTGTTTTTTTGCTGGGTCTTAGTTATGCACTCAAACATGACAAACATGTCAGGGTGGACATCTTTTTTGAGCACTATAGTAAAGAAACAAAAGCTGTTGTGCAGATACTCTCGATGCTGTTTTTGGTCATCCCTTTTTCTGCGGTGTTTTTGGCAGATGCTTGGGGTATGTTTTGGCAGAGTTATCTACAACAGGAGATCTCAAGCGACCCAGGCGGACTGACACACCGTTACATCATCAAGGGTGTGTTGGTATTGGCGTTTGTTCTGCTGGTGTTGCAGGCACTGAGTGAAGTGCTCAAAGCCTATCATAAACTGGAGAGTAAAAAGCGTTTCGTTAAAGCTTTAAGTGTTTCTGCGTTACTGGTAGGCAGTGTTTTTGTGGCTCACTATGGGGATGTGGCATTTTGGATAGAGCCGGTGTGGTTAATGTTTATCTTCTCTTTGGTGCTGCTCTTGGCAGGCTTTCAGGTGGCATTTGTGTTTGGTGCATCGGGACTTCTTTTTGCATTTATCTCTGATGAAGTAGGGCTGCACACTTTGGAGATGCTTCCCTACAGAACCTACGGCATCATGGAAAATGCCACTTTGATGGCAGTACCGCTTTTTGTCTTCATGGGGCTTGTGTTGGAGCGTTCAAAGATGGCGGAAGGTTTGCTGCTTTCCATGGGAAAACTCTTTGGTTCAGTGCGAGGAGGTTTGGCTATCTCTGTGGTGATTGTGGGCGCGATACTGGCTGCTAGTACCGGCATTGTAGGTGCATCGGTGGTGATGATGAGCCTCATCGCACTTCCTTTGATGCTCAAACACAACTACAGTCCTGCTTTGGTTTCGGGGGTTATTACCGCAAGCGGTACGCTGGGGCAGATCATACCGCCATCGGTGATACTCATCATCTTGGGTGATCAGATGCATCTTCCTGCGGGAGATTTGTTTCGTGCGGCGGTCGTACCAGGGTTACTTCTGGTAGTACTCTATATCGTCTATATCTTTTTTGCCGCACTGCTAAACAAAGAGCTTGCGCCTGCTATTGTGCTAGATGAGCCTTATATGCAGATACTTAAGACTGCCATCAAAGAGATTATCCCTGTGTCGTTACTCATAGCCGTGGTATTGGGTAGTATCTTTGCGGGCATTGCATCTCCGACTGAGTCTGCTGCTATCGGGGTCTTGGGGTCTGTGTTACTTGCTTTGGGTAAGGGAAGTTTTTCGTATGCGTTACTTCGCTATGCAGCCATAGAGACTGTGAAGCTCACCGCGATGATATTTATGATACTCATCGGTGCTACGGCTTTTTCTTTGGTGTTTAACGAACTGGGCGGACAAGAGATGGCGGTTGCGTTTTTTGCGCAAGACATGAACGACAAATGGATGTTTGTAGGGCTGGCTATGCTGGTCATTTTTATACTAGGATTTTTCATAGACTTCATTGAGATAGCGTTTATTGTAGTGCCCATCTTAGTGCCCATCGTGGCATTGTTGGGGATTGACCCTCTATGGTTTGGCATACTCATCGCGATGAACCTGCAGGCTTCTTTTTTGACACCACCTTTTGGGTTTGCGTTGTTTTATCTTAAAGGTGCAGCAGGTGACAAGGTGAGCACTGCAGCTATCTATAAAGGGGTTGTACCTTTTATACTTTTGCAGATTGTGGCATTGCTCATTGTGGTAGTGTTTCCTGAACTTATCTATCTGTTTGATAAGTGATAGTTGGATGCAAGAGAGTCATGACAAAATATAATAGCCTCAAAAGAATAGACGCACACCTCTCAAGTCTTGGTTACTGCTCACGAAGTGAAGCAAAGCGATTTTTGACTCACTTCGATGTGAGGGTAGATGGCGTGCGCGTTTTTGATGGAAGTAAAAAAGTACGACACGGTAGCTTAAGCGTGGATGGTGAAGCACTAGACCCAGAACAGTTGTTCATCCTGATGCATAAGCCCTCAGGCGTCATCTGCTCCCATGATGATGCAGGGGTACTCATTTATAGCCTACTACCCTTGCGCTATCAACGAAGAAACCCCAAAATCGCCACCATAGGAAGGCTCGATGCTGACACGACAGGCGTGATACTCCTCACCGACAACGGTACACTCAACCACCAACTTAGTAGCCCCAAAAGCGATATTAGTAAGGTGTATGAAGTCACACTTGTCCAAGCACTTAGAGGGGATGAAGCAGAGATTTTTGCTTCAGGTGAGTTAGTGTTGCGTGGTGAGAGCAAGGCTTTGCTGCCTGCAAACATGCAAGTGCTTTGCACAACACAGGTGCGACTAGAGATAGATGAGGGCAGATACCATCAAGTAAAAAGAATGTTTGGCGCTGTAGGCAATAGGGTTGTAGCGTTGCATCGTGTGCGTTTTGGTGAGTATGATGTTGAGAATCTTGCACTTGGGGAGTATAGGGTTTTGGATTTTCCTGTATAATACATACATGGAAAAACAGATACACATTACTTTTACCCAAAGCACCATAGATAATCTTCAGACATACTCTGAAATACTAGGCAAAGACATAGACAGCATGTTACATGAAGCATTAGAAGCGTACTTTGAAGCGCAACACCAAAAGCTGATGCAAAAAAACCAACAAGATGATAGTGCTTTAACCAATCTGGACTTTGATGAGTTTTGGAGTGGCGTAGATGTGGACGAGGTGTAGACGATGCAAAAGTGGCACATAAAAAGCATAGCTAAAGAGATACTCATCATGGCGCTGCTTGTTTTTGTGTTGAGTAATGTCATAAGCTACATTCGCAAACCAACACTTGACTCAGCACAACTCCCACCCTTAGAAGTAAATCTCATAGACGGCAGTGAATTTAAAGTATCAACAGGTAAACCCTTACTCATCCATTTTTGGGCAACATGGTGTCCCACCTGCAAGCTTGAAGCAGCCAATATAGAGCGGGTATCTAAGAGTTATGAGGTGCTTACCGTAGTGGTAAACTCAGGCTCAGATGGTGACATCCAAACATATATGAAGGAAAACAAACTCACTTTTAGAGTCCTAAACGATGCAAAAGGCATCTGGGCAAAAAAGTTTAAAGTACAAGCCTATCCTACAAGCTTTATCTATGATGCAAATGCAACTCTCAAGTTTACAGAAGTGGGCTATACCTCCACAGTAGGACTGATGGGTCGCTTAGCATTATAAGGTGTGTGTGGGCAAGTCTGTGTGCAACATTTGTGCTATAATCCTGCCATGTTTTGTGTATCTAAGGAGTGGAGATGGATTTTATACTGATTGGTGTTGGTGTTGTTGTAGGGGTTTTTTCTGGTTTTTTTGGCATAGGTGGCGGGACGGTGTCTGTGCCTATCTTGCTTTATCTAGGGTTTGACATCAAACAAGCCATCGGCATCTCAGTGTTTCAGATGCTTGTGAGTTCTTATGTGGGGTATCTTATCCACCGTAAACACCAAACTTACGCCACAAGTGACATGAAATACTTCGGTTATGGTGGCATCGCGGGTGCTGTTTTGGGGGCGTATTTGGTTAAGATACTCGATGCTACGCTTTTGGCTTGGTTCTTTTTGTCCTTGGTGCTTTTTACGCTCATCAAACTTTTTTTAGCCAGTCCCATACCGACAAAAGAAGAAATCATTAACCATCCCATCTATACTTCCATAGGAGCTGGTATCGGTGTATTTTCAGGGTTACTCGGTGTTGGTGGGTCTATTTTGATGACACCTATATTGGTTAGTTTTTTAGGATTTCCGCTTAAAAAAGCTTCAGCGGTAGGGTTGTATTTCGTGATGTTTAGCTCCATCGCTTCTTTTGTAACACTTTCGTATTTGGGTTTGATGGACTTCAAATCTGGTGCACTGATGGCGGTAGGTTCTGTAGGAGGCATTCTTGTAGGGATTTGGCTGATGAATAAAATTAAAATCACCCACTATAAACAGATGCTAGTCATATTTTATGTCATCATTTTTGTAGCGACTGCAAAGAAGCTAATCATCGGATAAAGTAACTGTGGTCATACCAAGCGACAGCAAAACACTATGAATAAACTGCAAATCATTGCATAATGGGACTATGAAACAGACATTAGTATTTGAAACCCCATTGGCATGTAGCGTTGAGAGACTCTTTGGGTTTCCTGCAGATACCAACAATCGAGTATTTTTTTATCTAATGTAGGGGTTCGGGAGAGTATCCAAAAGTAAGAGAGATCGGACTCACTTACCATGGTATAGGTTTTATGTCACTTTATGTCCGCTCATATACTTACTATTTATTTTCTAAATACCAAACGCAATAAACCCATACCAAAGAGTACGAGTGCCACAGGCTCATAGGTGCGGTCAAGCACAAGTACAAACAATGCACTAAAGAGTAAAACCATGCCCGTGATGATGGGCGAGAGTGTCTCTTGCAGGGATTTTTTAAGCACATCAAGCTGAGGTTTGGAGAGTTCTACGCTGAGATTCTCTTCGCTGATGCGGTAGAGTGCGGTTTTAAATGCACGCAAATCCATAGGAAGGCTTTTAAACTCTGCTTTGATGCTCTCCACAATGCTTTTATCTGCACCCAGTGCCCTTGGGATGTTTTGTTGTAGGATGGGCAGGATGTCTTTGATGCCGTTAAAGTTTTCGATGTAAGTTATGCCCAATCCTTCAATAATGGCACTGACTCTTAAAATGTAAATCGCCTCTTGAGGGAGTTTAAACGGCAGGTTTTTGGTCTGCTCTAATACTTCAAAAGCCAGCTCTTGCATACTCGAACTGTCTAGTGCATCATTTTCAAAGATGTCAAACATCCGTTCCGTAAACTCTGCTAACTCGCCGAGCGGTGCATCGTAGGCGACTGTTCCCATGCGTTTGGATGCGCTAACATAACGCTCATAGTCTCGTTCATTGGCAGCTTTGAGCATCTCGATGATGGCGATGCGCGTTTCATTAGGTACGCGTTTGACCATACCAAAATCAAGCAATATAAGCTCTCCTTCCTTGGAGACAAGAAGGTTTCCAGGGTGTGGGTCGGCGTGAAAAAACCCTTTGACAAGCATCTGTTCAGTGTAAAAGCGCACCAAGGTCTCGATGAGCGGTTTGATGTCGATATGGGCTGCTTCGATGGCTGCTTTGTCATCAAAGCGAAAGCCTTCTTCATAACTCATCACCAGCGCATCATCGCAGCAAAGTGTCTCATAGACAAGTGGAAAACGGACATTTTGGTCTGCATACATCTGCGAAAACTTGATGAGATTTGCGCGTTCTTGGTTGAGGCTGACCTCTTTTTGTATCATGGAGCCAAACTCAGCGATAACCGCTTCTATGGAGTGTTTGGTGTAGTGAGAAAAAAGTGGACGAAAGAGTGCATTAAAAGCGGTGAGGATGCGTATATCGGCTTTGACCTGTTTTTGTATGCCTTTGCGTCTGAGTTTGACGGCTACTTTTGTGTGCTCATCCAGCCATGCTTCATGTACCTGTCCGATGGAAGCTGAAGCGATGGGCCGTGTTTCAAACCGATAAAAAGGGTTTGTCTCAAAAGCCCTGTCGAAAATCTCTTGCATCTCTTTTTGCTTCATCGCAGGCAGTTCATCATGCAGAGTTTTAAGTACATGGAGGTACTCAGGCGGGAAAAAGTCATTGCGCGTTGCGAGCACTTGGGCTAGTTTGATGAATGTGGCTCCCAAACGCGAAATAGTTTGAACCAGTTTGGGAGCACTCAAAGGTGAAAACAGTAAAAACCGTTCACGCTTCCTGATGAGCATATACAGTGTGAGTAATACCTTGAAAACATACCAAACCCGAAGCGGAGAATAAAAAGCGATAGTCCTCACTTGTCTTCTTTGAGTGCCTCGATGTCTGCTTTGGTCGCGAGTCCCAGCTCATTTATGGCTTCTTTGAGTGCCTCTTTGATGTGCTGTTTGAGTTTATCTTCCTCTTCTTGTCCGCGCGTTTTGAGTTTCTCAAGTAATGCTTGCGCATCCTCTTTGCCGAGTTTCCCGTGTTCTTGGAGTTTGTTTATCTCTTTATCCACACGCTCTTTAAGCAGCAACGCAGCACCTAGCCCTGTTGTTAAAAATTCTTGTATCATGCTGTACTCCTTTTTATGCATTATATACTATTTTGTGTGGTTTTGGTAGGCTTGATTTGACTGTTGAGTGTGACGGGTTTACTGAAGTCTTGGTTTGTGTTTGGATTGAACAATATGTTGAGTGTTTGAACAAGAAACGGGGCATTGATAATGCACTTGACAAAGAGTTTTATTTGTCGTATAATAAATAAAAAAATATACGACAAAAGGAGTAGCCTATGACTTCAAAAATAACACTCTATTCGGATAAGGCACTGATAGAACAGATAAAAGTGTATGCTAAGGAGCAGAACAGTTCGGTTTCTAAAATTGTGAATGAGTTCTTTATTAATCTTCTTGAAGCCAAAAAACCTCTTCACCAAAACGATCATAAAAAAAGCAAAATTACCGATAGCCTTTTAGGAAGATTGGAGGGTGCAGATAGTGATGAAAAGCTATATCACAAACATTTAGAAGATAAATATCTATGAAAGTTCTTTTAGATACCAATGTGGTACTCGATTTACTCTTAAATCGCAAACCGTTTGTCGATATGGCACGAGAGATTTTTATATTGGTTGAGAATGAAGAGATAGAGGGGTATCTTTGTGCTACTTCCGTAACCACACTGCATTATCTTGTCGGAAGAGAAACTACTAAAACGCAAGCTGATGAAATTATAAAAAATCTTTTAACACTTTTTAAAGTTGCACCTGTCACCAAAGAAATTTTACGAGATGCATGTGCCAATAACGGTAGTGATTATGAAGACAGCGCCATCTACACCGCAGCAGAGCATTTGGCGATTAATATCATTGTTACCAGAGATAAAAAGGGATTTAAGGAGTCAAATGTTTCGGCTTTGACACCTAAGGAGTTTTTAGCTTTTTTTAATGTGAGAGGATGATAGAGACCAAGGCGCTTTGATGCGCTACGCTAGCGTTTTAAGTCTATCAGGTTATAATTGTGACCTTTTGAAGGGGCATTATGGAATTGACATCAAAACTGACATTGGAAATGCTGGGTGAGCCTTTTTTGCTCGATAAACGCATCGCTTTGCTCTATGCCATAGAAGAACACGGCTCTATCATCAAGGCGGCTAAAGCTGTGCCTATGAGTTACAAAAGTGCGTGGGAAGCGGTCGATACGATGAATACTCTCTCCATTCAACCCATAGTTAAAAGAGAAACAGGTGGTAAAGATGGAGGCGGTACGACTATCACCGAGTATGGCAGGAAATTGATCCAAACTTATGAAGTGCTCAAGGCTGAACATGCGCATTTTTTGGAACGACTCTCAAAGGTCACAGACATACATAGTGGAGAATTTAAAACCATAGGAAGGTTAGCCATGCAACTCTCAGCAAGAAATCAGATACAAGCAAAAGTGGAATCCTTAGAGCTGGGTGCGGTGAATGCGCAAGTGGGTCTGAGACTCAAAAGTGCTGTGCTACTTGTCTCCGTCATCACCAAACAAGCGGTTGAAAACCTCGGACTTGTCGTGGGTGAAGATGCTACCGCTATCTTTAAGTCTAGTACTGTGATGTTAGCACTGCCTGCTAAGATGAAATTGAGTGCTAGAAACCAGATAAGTGGTGTTATCAGTCGTATCACTATGGGTGCGGTAAATGCTGAAGTTGTTGTCGATATTGGTGAAGAGGATGTACTTGTGGCAGTGGTAACTACTGGTGCACTAGAAGCACTACATCTTGTTGAGGGTAGTAAAGTGATTGCTGTTATCAAATCCAATGATGTGATGCTGGGTAAATAAAATAAAGGGATATAATGGGCGTAGATAAAATACTACAAGAAAGAAGTGGTGGATGCTGTGAACTCTGTGGCGCGACAGAGGGCTTAGAAGCCTACATCGTAGCACCTAAAGAGGAGGCAATTGTCATTTGTTCCACCTGTGCTGCTACTATTGATACGCCGCTAGAAGATGCAAAACACTGGAACTGTCTGCATGACAGTATGTGGAGCGTGGTGCCTGCTGTGCAAGTGATGGCGTTTAGGCTGCTTACGCAACTGGGCGCGCAAGAGCAGCTCGATATGCTCTACTTAGAAGATGAGGCTAAAGCGTGGGCAGAGGCAGGTTTGATGGCAGAGGCACAAGAGCCTACACGAGATGCTAATGGGACTATTTTAGCCGAAGGTGACTCTGTGAGCATCATCAAAGACCTTGTGGTAAAAGGTGCAGGTTTTACCGCCAAACAAGGTACAACGGTGAAAAATATCCGTATGGTCTCAGGTGATTCCACTCACATACAGGGGCGCGTAAATGGTACGGTGATTTTTATTATCGCGGCTTATTTGAAAAAACTTTAAAAAATGGTGCATGCAAAAACAGCTTGCACCCCGCTAAGGAAAAGCGTATGATGCGCATGATTAACTATTTTAC
Organism: Sulfurovum sp.; assembly: GCA_020726105.1. Classification (GTDB taxonomy): domain Bacteria; phylum Campylobacterota; class Campylobacteria; order Campylobacterales; family Sulfurovaceae; genus Sulfurovum. The sequence continues at coordinate 29,674 of DYTF01000006.1, forward strand.
TCAAAACAAAACACTCAATCATGCATTGTTTTTTTTCATTCTATTTTTAGGCGTTGTGTCCTATCAGAAAATCCCCAAAGAACTTTTTCCAGAGATTGCCTTAGATAAGATAGCCATCACAGGTGTGTATGCGGGTGCGAGTGCTGAAAATTTTGACAAAATGGCAGTACGGGACATCGAAGATGAGTTGGGTAACATTCAAAATATTGATAAGATAGAAACCGTCATCAAGCCAGGTGTTTTTACTATCTTACTCAGTCTAACCGAAGATGCAGACAAAACAGACGCGCTCAATAAAGCCAAAGATGCCATCGCCAGAAGTAGGCAGTATCTACCTGCCGATATGATAGAGCCGACCGCGCAGATACTCACCCATATTCGTCCGCTTTTAAGCTTATCGCTCTCAAGCAGCACACTCAGTAGTGGCGCACTTATCGAGGCCGCTAAAGAAATCAAATCTAAGATTGCCAGAAACCCTTTCGTGAGTGAAGTGAAGATTTATGGGGATGCAGACGAGGAAGTCTCAGTACAGATAAATGAAGAGAGCTTGAGAGCTTATGGGCTTGATGCTCAAGCGGTGATTGGAGCGGTATCGCAACTCTCTTATATCTATCCTATTGGTGACATCAAACAAAGTGGTCACTATATCTTCCTCTCCACCGTCAACGGTAAAGCGGACAAAAACGAATGGGAAAGCACCCTCATCAAGATAAATGATAAACAGGTGAGGTTGGGGGATGTAGCAAGTGTGCAGATAGCTTACCCCCAAAACACCACACTTTCTACTTTTAACGGGCGTAAAAACATTACCTTACTTATCTCGCAAGGTGAATCAGGTAATGCCATAGAGATAGCCAAAGAGCTGCGTAGCTATGCAAAAGAAGATTTAAGTAAAACCTACAAAGATATCTATTTTGATGTCTATCAAGACACTTCTAAGCCCGTTAAAGAGAGGCTTAACACGGTGATTTCTAACCTGATGTTTGGACTCATCTTGGTTTTTGTCTCCATGGCACTGATGATTAACCTGCGCATCGCTTCGGTGGTGACTTTGGGTATCCCTAGTGCCTTTGCGGTGGGGATTATCTTCATCTACTATACAGGCTATTCTATCAACATTGTCTCTTTGCTGGGCGCACTCATTGTCATCGGTATCGTGGTGGATGATGCGGTGGTGGTCGCTGAAAATATCCAACGGCTTCTCAACGAAGGCATGGAGCCTAAAAAAGCCGTCATGGAGGGTACTAAAGAGATGCTTTTGCCTGTGACTTTGGCGACTATGACGACTATCGTGGCCTTTTTACCCCTGTTTATGCTTACAGGTGAGATTAAAAACTTTATTATTCTTATCCCGATTGCTGTGATTATGATACTAGTTGGCTCTTTGGTGGAATGTTTTTTATTTTTGCCTCTACATGCACAAGAGACACTTATCAAACAAAACAATTTTATGAACTGGAAACCACTACAAGATGCCTATGAGAGGCTGTTGCATCACATTATCCGTTATAAAAAACTATTTTTACTTACTTTTGTGCTAGTCATACCGATTTTAACCATCATGACAGCGAAGATGCTACATTTTCAGTTTTTCCCCACTTTTGATGGCAATTACCTCTATATCACGGGTAAAACTACGGTCGATACCACCCTAGAAGAGACGCAAAAGATAGCCAAAGTGCTGGAAGAACATGTTTTGGCACACAAAGATGTGTATGCGCTTAAGGCAACTTCAACAGTCATAGGCTCACGAAGAGCGCTCTCAGGTGACAATGAAGCAGGGGATAATATGTTTTACATCACCCTTGAGCTTTTTGACATGGAGCCACAAAACTTCATCGATGCATACCTGAGTCCTCTGTTGACTTTTGACTTTGATTTTAATAACCCTGAAAAAATACGAAAAGACCATACTTATGATTTGTCGCAAAAACTGCAAAAAGAGATAGAGCCTTTGATGCAAAAGTACACACTGGATGAACTGGGTGTAACAGAAGATAAAGCAGGACTCATTAAAACAGATATACAAGTCAATTTTGCAGGTAAAAACAGCGAAGCCATAACCGAAGCGATGCAAAAAGTAGAAGAAAAACTCTCTTCCATCCCTCATGTCAAAGATGCAAGCAACAACGCCCAACTCGGGAAAATGGAGTATAAACTACGCATCAACAGCTATGGTGAACAGTTGGGGCTGAGTGAAGGGATGATAGCCCAAACACTCTCAGGCTATTTTCTTGATAGCCGTAAAGCCATGACCTTTGGTGACAATGGCGTGATGGAGATACGCACTAAGGCCATCAATAAAGACTCAGAAGATGCCCTTTTGAACTTTATGATGCCTACACCACAGGGCAGTTTTGTCAAACTCACCGATGTGGTAAACATCGAAAAGAGTCGTGCTTATGAAAAGATAGAAAAAAGAGATGGCAATGTCGTTAAATCAGTCTTTGCAAACATCGACAAAAAACAAACCACCGCAGTGGATGTGCTTAAAGAGATAAAACCTCTACTTGAAGAAGCAAAAGCACAAGGGGTACGAGTGAGTCTTTTGGGTGAAGATGAGAAAAACAAACAATTTAAAAATGATATGATTCAAGCTTCCATTATCGCGCTTTTTTTGATTTTGATTACGCTACTGCTCATCTTTCCTAAAATCTCTTCAGTGCTAATGGTGATGTCGGTCATACCGTTTAGTATGTTAGGTGCTTTGTTGGGGCATCTGTTTTTGGGTGTCAATCTCTCCATGACATCCATGATAGGAATGTTAGGGTTAGCAGGGGTGGTCATCAACGACGGCATCATCATGCTTGACTTTTTGCATGGTACACGGGACACTGAAGCCTTTTACACCAGAGCCAAACTCAGACTGCGCCCCATACTCATCACTTCCATCACTACCTTTTTGGGACTCTTTACGCTTATCTTCTATGCCACAGGGCAAGCCGTTTTACTCCAGCCCATCGCCATCTCCATAGGCTTTGGACTACTCTGGGGAACTGCACTCAATCTTGTCTACTTACCCGCACTTTATGCCGTGGTCAACAAGATAAACCCCAAGAGAGATGACAGATAGTATGTTTGAATCATTTTTATAGAGTTATTTTCCGACTCAATGAAAAATTTTGGTGTATTATACTTTGGATTGATTGACAATATATTTATATAGTTGTACAATAATACAAAAGACAACATAAGGAGTAAAGATGACAATAGGCATCAGAGAATTGGCTAGAAATACTAAAATCATGGAGCAATACGACTATGTCGAGATAGAAGACAAAAAAACCCATGAAAAAAAAGGATTATTAATCTCCCCCAAATATGCCGATGAGTTTAAAGCCCTGTTGGAGCAAAAGATAAGCGCGGAAAAACAAACCAAGCTAGACAAAATCATGCAATTTGCAGGCATCGCCAATGGAGAATTCACAAACTTGACCAAAGATGATATCAGAAAAATGAAAGCCCAAAAATACATCCATGATTAAGAAGATTTATCTCGATACCAATGTCATCATCAGTCTTTTTGATAAGACAAGAACAGATTATAGTGTGTCACAGTCTTTACTCGAATATGCCATCATCAACGAGATAACACTCGTCATAAGCGAAGATATGCTGAGTACCATTTTCTATATCGTTAAAGATAAAAAATCAGTATTGGAATTTTTCAAACTCATCATAAACGATTGGCACATCGTCCCCTTTAGCAAAGAGGTGATAAGCGCTGCACTCGACATCGCCCTGCACAATGCCTGTGATTTGGAAGATATCATGCAGTGCCTCTGCGCCAAAGAAAATGGCTGTGATGCACTCATCACCAATGATAAAGATTTTTATAGCTGTGGTATAGCGTGTTTAAGTGCGGATGAGTTTATGCGCAGAGTGGTGTAGGTATCATTTAAGCTTAAATTATTGAGAATCTTTAATGTTTTTGTCTGAATAGGTGGTAGCAGATTACCAATCCCCCTCAAAAGCTTAACTATGCTATAGTCACCCCATTAAATTATAGATGAGAGTTAAAACATGATGGTAAAACGCTATACGGATTTTGTTACGGGTTATGCGAGAGCGATTGTATTTTTTGTAGTGCTTGCTACGGCTATCTTGGGGTATTATGCGCAGTATTTGAGCATCGATGCTTCGGCTGAAACACTCTTGCTTGAAAATGATGCAGATTTAAAGCTCACGCGTGAAGTGCATGGGCGCTACATCAGTCCTGATTATCTGCTGGTTGCCTATACGCCTTCTTCTGACATGCTTTCAGATACGACTATTAAGACGATACACACACTTAAAGCATCTCTTTTAGACATCAAGGGCGTAGAGAGTGTGACGACACTTTTAGATGTGCCATTGCTTGAGAGTCCACCCATCGCCATCACCGAAGTGGTCAAAAATGTTCGTACACTCAGCACGCCAGATACCAACAGAACCTTAGCCCAAAAAGAGCTAAGCACAAGCCCCTTGTATGCGAACAATCTTGTCAGTGGGGACTTTAAAACTACCGCCATCCTCATCAACCTCAAAGAAGACAGTGTCTACACGAAGCTACTTCAAGCGCGCAATGCTTTTATAGAGCTACAGGCAACACGCGAACTCAGTCCTGAAGAGCAGAAGCAGTTTAGCGAAGCTAAGATGAAGTTTAAAGCATACAATGATGCTAATCGCGACACCATGCACCAGCTCATCGAAAATGTACGCAGGACTTTAAAACCATTTCAGGAAAAAGAAGAACTTTTCTTGGGTGGCGTGATGATGATTTCTGATGATATGATTGGTTTTGTCAAAAATGACATCGCTTTGTATGGAACGGCGATTGTGCTGATTATGATACTGATGCTGTGGATTATCTTTAGGCAGTTGCGCTTTGTTGTGTTGCCGATACTCATCTCTGCTGCTGCGCTTATCATCACTACGGGGATTAACGCGCTTTTGGGCATCGAGATAACGGTTGTCTCATCTAACTATGTCGCGATGCAACTCATCACCACACTCTCTTTGGTGATTCACCTCATCGTCAGTTACCGTGAAGAGTACTTGTTATTCCCCGATGCTACCCAAAAAGAGCTCATAGGCATCACACTTAAGCGGATGTCCATCCCTTCTGTATTCATCATCTTGACCTCTTATGCGGGGTTTGGCTCGTTGATGACTTGTGATATTTTACCCATCATTGATTTGGGGATTATGATGAGTATCGGTGTGACTATCTCGCTGGTGGTTGCGTATCTACTCTTCCCTGCGATTATGATGCTTTTGGCAAAAAAACCTCCTGTTATGGTGTTTGATAAATCGTTTACACTCAATACCACATTTGCCCATATCGTTGAGCACCATGCCAAAAAAGTCATCGCCGTTGTTCTTTTGCTCTTGGTGTTGAGTGCGTATGGCGTGACGCAGTTGTTTGTTGAAAACAGTTTCATTAACTACTTTAAACAAGACACCGAAATCTACAAAGGCATGCAAAAGATAGACCATGAACTAGGGGGGACAACGCCTTTAGAGATTGTCGTTACTTTCCCTGAAGTTAAGACTGAAGCCAAAGCAAGCGATGCCCAAAGTGACGATTTACTCGATAGTTTTGAAGATGAGTTTGCGCAAAATACCAATGACGCGAAGTATTGGTTTACACCAGAAAAGATGCAGACGATTGAGCGGGTGCATAACTATCTTGATGCTCTGCCACAAGTGGGCAATGTCTCTTCACTCGCAACCCTCTCCAAAGTAGGACGCATCGTCAAAGAAGGTAAAGACTTTGACAATTTTGAGTATGCACTACTCTATAACGAACTCTCACTAGAGTACAAAAAGATTTTACTCCTTCCCTATGTCAACACCGAACACAATGAAGCCCGTTTTGTGATACGCCTGATTGACTCCGACCCCCATCTAAGACGCAATGCACTCTTGGCTCAAATCAAAGAGGAGTTGGTCACCAAAGTAGGGCTAGAACCCCAAAATGTGAAACTAGTCGGCATGATGGTACTCTATAACAATATGCTTCAGTCGCTTTTTAATTCGCAGATAGCCACGCTAGGACTTGCTTTGCTTCTGCTTGGCTCTATGTTTTTGTTTTTGTTTCGCTCATTTAAGATTGCTTTGTTGGCTATGACGGTCAATATGGTGCCTATTAGTATCATCTTTGGCATCATGGGCATAGCAGGCATTCCACTTGACATGATGAGTATCACCATCGCTTCCATCGCCCTTGGTATCACAGTAGACAACACCATCCACTACCTCTACCGCTTCAGAGAAGAGCTTGGGCATGATGGTGATTATGTGGCTTCCATGCACCGAGCACATGGGACGATAGCCTTTGGTATGTTTTATTATTCGCTGGCAACCATCGTAGGGTTTTTGGTGTTGGTGACATCCAACTTTATACCAACACTCATTTTTGGTTTGCTAACAGTGATTGTACTGCTTGTAGCAACAGTCTCTGACCTTGTCTTTTCACCGCTTTTGGTTCTCATCTTCAAGCCATTTGGCAGCAAGAAGTAGCCTTAGCCCTCAAAAGGCACTTCTTCTAAAGAAAAATGGCTCAGTTTTTCTAGCAGCCAGATATGCAACGCAGAGTGTGCTTCTACGAACAAAAAGAGTCCCACACCTTCTGCGTCATTTTGTATGAGCATTCCATCCTGTGCATTCTCAGCCCATTGTGTCGCGGTGTCATAAGCGATGGGCTTACTTTGTACCACAAAAGTTTGCATCAGCATCTCTTTTTCTAGTGAGTAAAACAGAAACCTTCTATGTGCCACATCATCGGTGGCTACAGGAGTGTTTTGGTTCAATCTGTAGATGCCGTAGTTGTAGGTTTGCACCATCTCATCCAAAAGTGCTTTGAGCCACTCTAGCACCTGTGTCATGCAGACGATGGTCTCTTTGTCTGTGTTGTCTCTATCGAGATACATCGTATTGTAGTCTTTGCAGATATTACTAAAGTCTATGCCTATGCCGATTTTATTCATATTTTATTGCCTTGTTGAGTAGATAATGTCTTCATCGAAGCCATCATACAAGAAAAAGATAAAAGTAGGCGGTGGCGCTAAAGACCCAATTGGATCATTTAAGATTTTGTGTCAATCGAATAAAATTATATAAATTTATGTTCTGTTATTAAAAATAGGAATGGATGTAGAGAAATTTACTCGCAACATTAAAGCTAGTAAAAGTATCTGCAATAACGATGGGATGCCAATTGTATGATATGACAAGAAATAACACATATCAAGTTCAATCTAAAATAGGTATATGGGTCTAAGAAAATAAAGAAATAGTAGGACATGAAGACAATCTTTCAGACGATGCACCCAAGAACTCTTTTGCAATACTGTTGTAGATAGACCGAAAATCTGTGGTGTAGATAAGGTCGCCGTTTGAATCTAAGGTACTTAGAGATGGATGTTCGCCGTAGACCCCGCCTTTTACTCTCCCCCCTACTATAAAATGTGGTGCCGCTGTACCGTGGTCTGTGCCGCCACTTGCATTTTGGGCTACTCTCCTGCCAAATTCAGAGTAGGTCATGATGACAATATTTTCCCATTTCCCACTTGCTATGAGGTTTTTCCTCATGGTAGAGATACCTTCACAGAGTGTTTCTAAAAGTTTTGCATGCTGCATGGGTTGATTGGTGTGTGTATCGAAAGAACCGAGACTGAGTTTAAAAAATGGTATGTTTGAGCCACCATTTATCAGCTCCGTGGTCGTGTGCATCTGATTGCCGAAGTCAGATTTGTCGAAGGTAAAAGCGAGAGGTTTTGTGCTGCGAAGTGACTGTCGCAATGTATCGGCTCCTTTGCGTATTTCTGTTTCTGTTTGGAGTATGTGAAGCAGTGCATTGTTTTCTCCCGTCATGGTAATTCTGCTATGTACCTGATTGGATTGTTGTAAAAAACCTTTGATGTTATTGAGCATTATGACACCTTTTGCAGAACCTTCTAGCGGCCCATACTCTCCTGAGAGTATGACACCTGTTAATTTATCTTCTTGACTAAAATGAAGGGCATTAATCCAGCCCTCATCAAGATACTCTTCTGCATTTGAAGCGGTATCCCAAATCTCAATAGAGCGAAAATGTGAACGATTGGGGTCTGGATACCCAACACCTTGGATGATGGCAAGTTCATGATTGTCATAGATATTTTTCAGCGCTTGCATGGCAGGATGCATACCAATTTGCTTATCAATAGGTAAAACCTGATTTTTAGCAATGCCGATAGTCGGACGGTTTTGATAGTAAAGAGGATCGCTATAGGGGATGATGGTATTAAGCCCGTCATTTCCTCCTTTGAGTTCTATGAGTATGACATTTTTATGAAATGCTGGCGTTTTTTCGTTGCGTGCGTGCAGCCATAAAGGCAGTGTGAGTGAGTGGTATGCAATATATTTGAGTAGGGTTCGTCTGTCCATGATGTCTCACTTTAATTGGTAAAGAGGATGTTGTAAAATGGTACGCACTGTATCATCAAATGTATTGCCGGGTGTGATTAAGACTTTTATTGGCAGCAAAATGGCAGCGGCACGCTCTTCTTTGGTGTTGCCAAAAAGGTTCAAGTTAAATAGATCATAGTGTAAATGTTTCATCGCATCACCACGGCTTAGGCGATTTAGGAATCCTTTTCGGATGAGGAGGGTATTGGTATTGATCCAAGTCTCTTTTCCTTCCCAGCCTTTTACATTGGGAGGGTCAAAAAGATTTTGACCTAAACGATTTGAAAACTGAATACCCAACTGGGTATCAAAATCTTCATACCCAAAACTACGCAAAGTTCCGATGATTAACTCTATGGGTGATTTTATCATTGTTGCTCTAGCTGAAGACGCTGTAAAATAGGGTGAAGTAAACAGTGCAACCATGAGCGGTTTAAGCTCATAATGGTTATCTCTTAATAGCTTTGCCAATCGTTGAACTTCCTTTGCATCAGGTTCGTATCCTATATACTCGTACCACAATTTTTTAACAATAAAAAGAGATGTGGCATCTTGCTCTAGGATGATATCAATCATTTCATCCGCATCAAAGTTGCCGCTTTTTCCTAAAAATGTTTTTTCCCCTTGGTCATGTATGTTTTTGTTGAATCGAAAATTAAAATTTTGATCAATGCCATACCCTGTTAATCCTCTCGCGAGTGCTTTAATATCACTCTCTTTATAATTTCCTTCACCAAGAGTAAAGAGCTCTAAGAGTTCACGGGCGAGGTTTTCGTTGGGGTGCGATTTTTTACTGGCACGGTTATCTAGGTAGATGAGCATTGCCGGGTCTTTGATAATGTCGTGTAAAAAGGCGGCAAAATTGCCTAAAGCGTTTTCTTTCAGTAACTCATGCTGTCGGTAGATCAAGGCAGCTTGACCCACTTTTTTAAGACTGGAAGTGAAGTGGTTATGCCAAAAAAGGAGCATGTGTTCTTCGAAAGGATTGTTTGTTTTGAGCATGGTCTCAAACAACCATGTTTTTAGTAACATATGGCTGGATTGGCGTTTTTGATTAAATGTCATGCGTTCAGTTGCGTTAAGTTCGGTTACATTTTTGGGTGGTTTTATGAGTGTATTTGCAGTAAAAACAGGGGGTTGTTCTAAAGCATTTTTGGGTGTATAGACCATATCTTCGACAAAGTGTTCGTAGCTGTTAGATTTAAGACAAGCAGTGAGTTGATGTTTGTCTATACCAAAAGCACTGCGGTTGAGCAAATGGATGCAGAGTGATGGTTCGCTAGCGAAAAGTCCCAACTGAACAGAAAAGAAGAATAAAATTGATTTCATGATTGTTGCCATTTTGTTTTATAGTTTTAGTATTCTAGCATAAAATAAAGAAGCTAAGACATGAGACGGGTACTTCATGTTTTATTAGTCTGCATCCAATAAAGTGTTGACAGATTTTAGAGATAAAAAATTTCTTAATAAGTGTTGAGAAACTTAGTATTACATAGTATATAATGCTTTTACAAATTTGAGGAGAAAGCATGATAAGCAAAGAACGACTTACCCACCTGAGGCAGCTTGAAGCA
>DYTF01000120.1 GCA_020726105.1 Sulfurovum sp.
TTATAAACTATGCTAAAAAATATTGAAGAAAGCATTCAAAAAAATGGACTTTAGAAATTACCTTCGCAGCGGTTTTGATTTTTCCGAAAAAGAATCTCTTTTGCTGTTAAAATTTAAAATGCTTAATTCCGTACTATTGCTTGCTTCTTTTTTTAGTTTTTTTATTTCCATCTTGGCTTTTACTGGTTTACATCCTATCGGTTTCACGCAGGCTATGATTGATTTTTTCTACGGTACTCTCTTGACAACTTCTATCTTTTTTTTGAGAATCTCAAAAAAATATTTTCAATTTTTGTCTTATACTTTACTGAGTATTACTTTGGTTTTATTTACTTTTGTTCTAGTAAATCTGACTTTCAATGAAGGACGCATCATTTGGTTTTTTCTTTTGATTGCCCTTGCATTCATTCTAACGGATTGTAGAGGTGGTATGATTTTTAGTGCAGCTTCAATAGGTGTTATTATACTGTTGAATATTCTAACAGATTTGCATCTTTCTCAGGTAGCCATCAACACAAGTGTCTTTTCTCTACTTGTCGGAAGTGTTGTTTTTTGGTTTCATGCCAGAGAAATCACACAGTATCAAAAAGCACTCAAACAAAAAAATAGCTCTCTTGATGTGCTTGCATCTACCGATTATCTTACGGGCATTATGAATAAACGCATCTTTGCTGAAGTTTCAAAGCGCTATTTCAACACAGCACAACGCGACGCGACGAGTCTCACGCTTTTTTTACTTGATTTGGATTATTTTAAAACCATCAATGACACCTATGGGCATGACGCAGGAGATAAATTCTTAAAATATTTTGTTAAAACCATAGAGAACACATTGAGAGCCAGTGACATTTTTGCTCGTATCGGGGGTGAGGAGTTTGCTATTTTGATTTCAAAAATGCATCAAAATGACACCTTAGCCTTTGCAGAGAAATTACGCAATACCACCCATAGTATGGTTATGGAGTATCAAAGGTATCACATAAGAACGACACTCTCCATAGGCATCAGCCAAGGCAACCAAGCAGATAGTAGTTTTGATGATATTTTATTTCGTGCAGACATGGCACTCTATGAAGCAAAAAATGAAGGACGAAACAGAACTTCATATATTCATGCCAAAGACACCATTACTCAAGAAATGAAAATCAAAAAAGAGCGTGATTATCTAGATTTTTCTATCTAAAAGAGCTAAAATGTAAGCTATACTTGTCTCGTAAAAAGTCGTAAGGAGTATAGGATGCAGTATAGATATATAGGAAAAACGGGTCTTCGCGTCTCCCCTATTTGTATGGGGACGATGACATTTGGCACACAGTGTAACAAAAAAGAAGCGTTTGCTATCATGGATAAAGCCTATGATTATGGGGTTAATTTTTATGATACAGCAGAGATATACCCCGTCCCACCTGATGCTAAACTAGCAGGTATCACCGAAGAGTGGGTCGGAGAGTGGCTACAGACTAAACCCCGTGATGCCATCATCCTTGCAACCAAAGTAGCAGGAGCAGCGAATGGCTGGTTTGTGCCGCCGATTCGTCACGGTTTGACCGCCATAGACCGATTTCACATCGAAAAAGCCATAGAAGGCAGTCTTAGACGACTTAAAACAGACTATATTGACCTCTATCAAATGCATTGGCCCGATACCATCATACCCATTGAAGAGTCGCTTGAAGCTTTTGATCGTTTAGTAAAAGCAGGAAAAGTCCGCTACATCGGTACTTCCAATGACACAGCTTATGGCACGACTAAGGCACTGATGACCTCGCAGTACAAAGGCTATGCACGCTTTGAGTCCATCCAAAACAATTTCTCCTTGCTCAATCGAAGATTTTTAGATGAACTTTCAACGCTGTGTCAAAAAGAACAGATTTCCCTATTGCCCTACTCACCACTTGGCGGCGGTATACTCTCAGGCAAGTACAATCAAGCACAAGAGGCACAAGGAAGATTTACTACCTACCTCAAATCACAGAACCAAAGACAACGCCTCATGGCACAACGCTTCATGAATGATAAAACTCTTGCTTCAACACAAAAGTATCTCAAAATAGCAGCGGATGCAGGACTTCATCCAGTCACTTTGGCTACGGCATGGTCAAAACAGTTTGATTTTGTAGCTTCAACCATCATAGGAGCTACAGATATTTCCCAACTTGATGCTTCGCTAGCAGCGATGAATCTTACACTTAGTGATGAAGTTTTACGAGCTTGCAACAGGGTGCATGAAGAGATACTTTACCCAATGGGATGAAGCACGGTATCTAGTTTGCCTCTGCCTCTTCTTCTTTTAACGGTTTATGAACTGCCTTTGCTAGTATCTCAACATAACACTCGGTTGCACCCGTATTTTTAATAGTATCAAGTTCTTTCGTCAGCATCTCAAAATC
>DYTF01000046.1:0-3704 GCA_020726105.1 Sulfurovum sp.
TGCTACCCAATGAAATCGAAGCACTAGAAGAGCAGATACACGCGCTCAATGCCTGTCTGGCAAATCCAGCGTGTTATCAGCAAAAAGGTCTTAGCACGCTGAGTGAAGCGTTAATGGCCTGCCAAAAAGAGTATGAAGAAAAAAGTGACCGCTATCTTGAGATTTTAGAGATCGTTGAGTCGCTCTAGTCTTACGGTCTTTACTTACCAATGAATCACAACACTCCTGCGCCCCCAACGAAATGCGGCTCTTCTGTCTAAGCCCATATAAATATCAACACGCTTTCTAAAACGCTTATTCATTTTATCGCGTACGGTATAGAACCCTGGCAATCCTGCTATGCGCACCTTTGTTCCGTTTCGCATCCCATATTTGCCTAACATATCTCGTGATACAGCAATAATTTTCATGCCTGGTCGAAGCCTTGTTCCCCATGCAGCCACAAAAGGTGAGCCACCCGTCTGATTGGCATGAGAAGTGTACGCGGTAGCAGTGACCCGCAGGGTTCGTTTTCCAAAACCCTCTATCATGTCAAGCTTGTTTTGCTTCTGAAGCAATAGCCTTTTGGTATGTTTTTGTCTCAATATTGCATTGATTTTAGCTTGCTTTACGGGAAGTTTGACTCTCTGCCCTTTGGTGATAAGCCCATTTTTTTTAAGTCCATTTAAGTCTAAAATGTCTTGTATCTTCAACGAAAACTGTTTAGAGATGCTGCTTAGTGTATCGTTATCTTGCACCTTGTAAGTGCCCAATGTTTGTTTCACTGAAGGGATATTTTTCTTTTGTAATTTTTCTTGAAGTAAACTAATGTCTTCTTCAAGTTTCTCAATTTTTTTTCCTAAAGCTTTTTCTGAGTCCAACACTTCGATGGCACTTCTAGCGCCTTCTTTTGTTAAAGAATCTCCATATCGCAACGAATCCCCGATGCCGATATGTGACTCTATCATCTCCTCAACAGAGATAACTTTTACTGTGGGCTTTGTTGGCAAAGGAAGTGTTTTGGTTCGGATAAGTTTCAGTTTCTCTTGAGGTGAAGTAGTAATTTTAGCATAGAGGAATTTTTTTCCATAGGGGTTACATTCAAATGCACTGTTCGCAACCACTCTACAATCCACTACACTTTGCGCAAACAAGCCCTCTGTCCAAACAAAAAGAAGAAAAAGGCGTAAATATTTTTGCATCATTTATCTATAATATTACACCAAAAAGTGCAACATCTCTTCTTTTATAGATTCTTTTGACACGACTACCGTGTGCATGACAGGCTTCGTAAACAAAGCATGAATCATAGGGGGGACACTCACATTTGCATGGGCACTCACCCACTTAAGTGCTTCCACATCATCTTTGACTTCATGCCCCAATGCCCTTGAGACTGCAGGACTAAACTTTGTCCACTCTGCTGTAGAATACACGACTGCCATACACTTTTTCTCTCTGAGGGTCTCATACGCTTTCATGCAGGTAGCCGTGTGTGTGTCCATCATGTAGCCTTTCTTAGCATACGAACCTACAACAGCTTCACATTCTGCATCATCTGAGAACGAGGCATCAAAATCTTCCCGCAAAGAGGCTAACTCTACGCCGCTTAGCTGATACTTACCGTCGTTTGCCAATGCTTCCATCAGCTCTTTGGTACGCGCCGCGCCAAATTTGTCAAACATAATTCGTTCGACATTGGAACTTTTCAATATATCCATCGCTGGGGACTCTGTCTGGATGAGTTCCCTGCTTGTCAAATCATAAGCCCCTTTACAAATCCAGTCTGTCAAGATATTGTTGACATTGGAAGAGATAAGGATTTTTTCTATCGGAAGTCCTGCTTTTTTAGCATAATACGCACCCAAAGCATTGCCGAAATTACCGCTTGGCACCACCAGATAAATCTTCTCACCCATAGTGATATGCTCTTTGCGCACCAACTCCAAATAAGAGTGGATATGGTAGATAATCTGAAAAATAATACGCCCGAAGTTTACAGAGTTTGCGGCTGAGAGTTTGATATTTCTCTGCGCTAACTCTTCTTTAAAATCTTCTGAAGCAAGTAGGTCTTTAAGCGTATTTTGCGTGTCATCAAAGTTTCCTTTGACACCGATGACTTTAAGATTGGGTGCATCTTCGGTGACCATTTGCAGTCTTTGTACATCTGAAGTGCCTCCATCGGGGTAGAGACACGCCACCTGCACATTGGCTTGGTTTCTAAAGGTTTCGAGCGTAGCGGGGCCTGTATCCCCACTGGTGGCTGCCATGATGAGATAGTGCTCACCTCTTTTTTGTGCCAATTTACTCAACACATAGCCAAAAGGCTGCAATGCCATATCTTTAAACGCACGGGTTGGGCCATGATAAAGCTCGGAGACAAAACAGTCTTCTTCTATCTGAGAGAGGGGCACAGGATTAGCAGGGTCATCGAAGGTATCATAGCGTTTTAATGCCTCTTGTAACACCTCTGTTTCGATGTCTATACCAAAGTTAAGCAAGAAATCCAATGCCAAGGTTTTATAATGGCTTCCAAGATGCCCTTCTAAAAAACTTGCATCCAATGTTGGAAGTGATTTAGGCACATACAAGCCCCCAAAGCTCGCACTTGGGCTCAAAATGGCTTCTGAAAAGGGTACAGATAAAGGCTTCTGTCCATCATTTCCACGCGTCTCAATAAATTGCATCTAACATATCCTCTATTTATAATAGTCAATATTATAACCAAAAAAACTAAGTCTTATGGGAAAACGGTATACTAGAGCTCTATGCAAGTTCCCACACCAGAACTGGTCAAGATTTCTAGCAACAACGAATGCTCAACACGCCCATCAATAATATGTGCTTTTTTAACCCCACCGCGCAAGGCTTCAATGCAAGCATCCACTTTAGGCACCATACCGCCTTGAATAGTACCGTCTTGTTTGAGTGCTTCTGTTTTTTCTATGTTTAAGTTGGTGATGAGTTTCATCTCTTTGTCTAAAACGCCTTGCGTATCGGTCAAGAAGAGTACCTTTCGTGCCCCAAGCGCGATAGCTACTTGACTAGCGGCAAGGTCAGCATTGATATTAAACCCTGGATGCCCTAGCGTACTGCTTCCTGCAATCGGTGCTATGACAGGAATCGCACCATCATCAATGATATTATTGACAATTTCAGGATTGACATGCTCGATGATACCTGTGTAGCCGAAGTTTTCAAAATCTTTAGGCATACCTTTTAAAAATCCACCGTCTTTACCTGAAATGCCTATGGCTTTAGAGCCATGATTGTCCAACAGTGAGACAATCTCTTTATTGATCTCTCCGCTGAGTACCATCTCAACCACACGCATCACTTCTCTGGTCGTGACGCGCTGTCCATCTACAAACTTAGTCTCTACACCCAAATCGCTTAGCAAATCGGTGATGCTTTTACCTCCGCCATGCACGATGATGGGTTTCATCCCCACTAGATGCAAGAGCACAACATCTTGCGCAAACTGCTCTTTGAGTTCAGCACTTGTCTGCGCCGCACCCCCATACTTGATGACAATCTTCTCAGAGGCAAATTTTTTGATAAACGGCAAGGCATCAAGCAGTGTCTTAACTACATCCATATTACTTTTCATATCGGTATCCCTTGATATACTCATCAGTTTGAGTAAAAATTTCATTTTTGAGTGCTAATTTTAACTTCATTTCAGCGATAGGCAACTTAAAGCCTATCATCTTCACCCTGTCTTT
>DYTF01000046.1:3804-12832 GCA_020726105.1 Sulfurovum sp.
CGTCCATACCCCCGAGATATGACCGCCACATCCTCATAACGCGAGGCTAAAGCGATGACAAAAGGGGTTTTACCTGAGCCTCCTACGATGAGATTGCCCACTGAGATGATGGGGATACCAAAAGATTTTCTCTTCACGCACCCTCTACGAAGCCACATACCAGCCCCATAGACCAAAGAAAACGGAAGCAGCACAAAACTCACCACATGATGATACCATCTGGGTGCAAAGAACATTGCTTCAAAAAAAGCTCTCATGAACAGACCTTTGCGCCCAACTTCAAAATCTCGCTACAACTAAACCCTGCCTCTTTCCTTGCTTCTACATTGACATGCGGTCTATGTTTGCTAAGCAGTTTGTAACGCGCAAGGATGTCAAAATAGGCTACTTCCTCTTGCCCTTCTTCAACCCCTTCTTGCGCACACACATACTTGAACCACTTATCCCCCTTAAACACATGGTCAATCTCTTCAGCATAAATGAGCATGAGGGTATCAATGAGTTGTTTTACCTCTTTATTTTTGCGTTTATTGTCCAGTTTTTTGATGATTTGAGGATTTACATCGAGTCCTGACGCCTCATAATACCGTGGCACAATCGCCATGCGATCCAAGAGATTATGAGCAGTATGCACGCCTGCATCAAAAAGCCCACTATGCACAGGAAAATCGCCATAGACATAGCCCAACTGATGCAAAAGTGCTTCAAGCATCTTAAAATGGCGTATCTCATCACTGGCTACTTCAAGCCAGTCTTTCTTGTACGCCATATGCATCTGTGAGTAGCGATACACCGCATCCAGTGCTAAGTCAATCGCCGAATACTCAATGTGTGCCACCGCATGCACCAAAGTAGCCAAGCCTTCTTTGCTGTCAAAATCTTTTCTTGCAGGCAAATCTTTTGGGTCTACAATGTGACATTTGGAAGCATAAGAAGGGTGCAAAAAGAGTGTTGGCACAAAATCACGCGGTGCACTTACCTCATTTTGGCTACAATAATCCAAACACGAAGCAGTCAACGCTTCTTTGAGCACGATATCATCACTTTGTATGGCTTGCTCTAAGATTTCAACTATATTCATAGGAGCATTATAACACATGCACATCAAAATGCAAGCGATGGGCGCGACCCAAACCAACTGTTACATCGTGACTGTAGAAGAAAAAGACTTCATCATAGACCCTGGGACGGGTGCTGTAAAATGGGTACTCGAAAATGTCACCAATCCTGTTGCTATCCTCAACACCCACGGGCACTTCGACCATGTCTGGAGCAACCATGCGCTGCAAGTTGCCCTAAACATTCCGCTCTATTGCCCAAAAGACGATGTCTTTATGCTTCACAACTGCCCGCTGGGTCAATCTGTGCCACCCAGTGATGCTGATTATCTAGTTGAGGGAGACGAAACGCTAGTATTAGAGGGTGTAGAGATACGCTACCGTCATTTTCCAGGACATACCCCTGGATGCAGCATCATTCAAGTCGGTGATGCATGGTTTAGCGGTGATTTTCTCTTTGCCCAATCCATAGGACGCTGGGATTTCCCCTTCTCAGATGGCAAAAAAATGCTGCAAAGTCTACAAAAAGTGGTGCAGATAGAAGAAGAGTATACCATCTACCCAGGTCATGGTTCAAGCACGACACTAAAGGCAGAACAACGCCATTTAGGGTATTGGATAACGCAGGTACGGTCAACGATTTAGTAGCAAAACTACTTGCCTGTTTCACATTTCCCAGAAGCGCATTTACCTGCTTCACACTTCATCTCAAAAGGTTTTAGCGTTTTGTCTTTTGGAGCTTCGGCAACATCAAACGCACCTTCACTGTAGAGCACAAATGTAAAAAAAGCCCCAAGTGCAACAAGAATCAACAATAAATAAAAAAAGAATTTTTTCACAACAACACCCTTATCTAAAAAGAATTAATAAGAAAATTTATAGCCACGCCTACGAACGGTATGGATGACCTGAAACCCTAATATGCTTTTGAGTCGTTTGCGGATCTGATTGATGGCTACCTCAACGGTGTTGTCACTCACATACTCAGGTTCTTCCCAAAGCGCATTGATGATTTCATCTTTTGAAAAAACGCGTTGTTTTCGTAGGGCAAGATACGCCAAGATGTCAAAGGTTTTACCGTTAAGAGAAACGATTTTTTCATCATATTCTATTTTTTTATTCGCGATGTCGATGACTAGCTTACCTATATCGACCTGCGTGCCAAAAAGATGTCTCATGTTCGCTAGCACTCTTGCAGCCACAAGGTCGGGATGCTCACAGTGTCTATAGACCACATCATCCACACCCAGCGCAAAGAAAGCAGACTGTTGCTTTAGGTTAGAGGTGAGTATCATGATTTTTGTTTCACTCTTTTTCTTTTTGACTTCATTAACATAACGCTCAAGTGAAAATTTCACACCCTCATCAACAATAATCACCAGTTCATAGTGCCTAAAATCGGTGAAATTTGTCGCATCATACATATCTTTAGCATAATCAACAATACAAATAAAGTATTTATCTAATTCTTTTTCAAGCTCTTTGACATATTCGTCAGTGAACCCTACGGTCAGTATTCTCATTCTTTTCCAATCAACAACAAAGCAAAGGTAAAACTTAAATTTTTTCGGGTTTTCTCTTTTATTAGCGTATTTATAGCTAAAAATAGCTTATTTAAAAATAAAAGTAACTTTAAGTTTTATGTGCTTTAATATAGACCTTTTTTTGAAGTGGAGCAGCATACATAAAAATATGCTATCATTCACTGCTTAAACTATACTATCTAAGGGGCATTATGATTTCAGTTAAATATCTTCCACAGGTGCAAGCAGCATTGCTCTCAGGTTTTATGAGCTTTATTTTGTCGGGGGCAATCACATTTATCAATATAGGATTTGTCAAAGGATTTGTTGGGATATGGCTTCATGCGTGGCTAGTGGCGTATGCCATCGCGTTTCCTACTGTCTTGCTCATATTTCCATTCGCCAGAAAATTGGCGATGAAAATTGCAACAAGACCTTAAAGTGTTATGAATGTATTGAGGCTATGGCTCAAAATCTTTCCAAAAACTTTTAAGAAAGTAACGCTTTAAGTGTAGTGGTCAATCTTCTAAGATGCTTTCAAGGCTTTGATATAAACCCTTTTCGGTGCAGGATAGCCTTCTACAGTCTTTGTATCATCATTGGGGTCAAGAAAATCTTCAAGACTTTGGGTGTCTATCCATTCTGTTTTTCTTTGTTCGTGTGGCTCTGTTTTCATGATTTCAAGTACCTCAACGCTTTCAAATCCTGCTCTGTGACACCAGTTTTTGAGCGCATTGACTGTGGGGATAAAATAAATATTGGGGATTTTAGAGTAGCGTTCTTTGGGTGTCAGGCATATCTCCTCTTCGCCGTCTATCATGAAGGTATCTAAGATGAGTTCGCCGCCTTTATTGAGCCCTTTATAGAGTGACTTTAGCATCGCAACGGGGTCTGAACGATGATAGAGAACACCCAAACAAAAGAGCACATCAAACGAGTGTTCGTAATACTCAACATGTTCCACACCCAAAAGTTCATACACGATGTCTGAGCGTACAAAATGATTAATAAACCCAAATTGCGAAAAGTAAAGTGCTGAGGGGTCGAAACCGATGAGTTTTTTGGGCTTTTGAGCGAGCATACGAAAGAGATAGTAGCCGTTATTGCAGCCTATATCACCAACGATTTTGCCTTCTAGGTTAAAGTAGGGTTCAAGCAGATTGTATTTGATGTGGCTTTGCCATTCTGTGTCGATGAAGAGTTCATTGATTTGAAATGGCCCTTTTCGCCAAGGCTTCATCAACACTGCGGTCTCTTGTATTTTCTGTGTATCTTCTGTATCGAGATTGGTGATGTGTATCTCTATACTATCGCCAAATACAACATCAACATTTTCATGCACATCGAGGTTAGCGATGGCTTCTTGAAAGGGAAGTATATTTTTCCATGTCAGCCATTTTTGACGCTCCTCGCGTAGTGCAGCTAAATCCAATGGTGTTACTTGATGTAGGCTTTTTTGATAACCTGATCAAACAACGGTTTACTGCTTCCTTGTGAAACCGATACATTTTCCAGCTTCTGTGCTACTTCTTGTCCTTTGATAACTTCACCAAAAATGGTATGTTTACCGTTGAGCCAGCCAGTGGGTGCTGTTGTGATGAAAAATTGGCTGCCGTTTGTTGTAGGCCCACTGTTTGCCATGGCTAGCAGATACGGTTTATCAAAGACGACATTGTTTGCAAACTCATCTTTAAACGGTTTTTTCCAGATAGACTCCCCACCAGTACCTGTACCCAGTGGATCACCACCTTGAATCATAAACCCTTTGATAATTCTATGAAAAATCAGCCCGTTATAGTATCCATTTTTGACATGCGTGGTAAAATTTTCCACTGCCAACGGTGCTACTTCTGGGTACAACTTAAGCTCTATATTGCCCAAATTGGTCTCAAGTACAACGACTGTATCTTTAGCCAATGCTAAAACACTCAAACCTAACACCAAAAACGCAAACACAATTTTTTTCATCTTTTTATCCTTTATAAATGTGAGGAAATTATAGCCATTTAAAAATTTTATTTGGCATAATTCACAGCTCTTGTTTCTCTGATGACATTGACTTTTATCTCACCAGGGTATTGCACTTTTTCTTCTATCTCTTTGGCGATTTCTTTGCTCAATAACACCATTTCATTGTCGCTCATTTTTTGTGCATTGACTATCACCCGTATCTCTCTGCCTGCGTTGATGGCGTATGCCTGATCAACATACGCTTTACTTAAAGCGATGGCTTCAACTTCTTTAACACGCTTGCTAAAACTCTCCATCACCTCTCTTCTGGCACCAGGTCTTGCCGCAGAGAGTTTGTCTGCTGCACACACTGCTGCACTCTCTACTGAGTCTGGATCTGCTAGTCCATGATGGGCATAAATGGCATTAATAACCGTCGGATGCTCTCCATGTTTGCGGCACAAATCAGCACCAATGTCGACATGTGAACCGCCAAAATCCTGCGTGAGTGCCTTGCCGATGTCATGCAGCAAGCCTGCTCTAAGTGCTAGTTTTTCATCCCCGCCCATCTCTGCTGCCATCACTCTGGCAAGTTTGGCAACTTCAAGGGTGTGTGCCAGTGCATTTTGTCCGTAGCTCGCTCTGTACTTCATCCGTCCCAAAAGCCTTACAAGCTCTTCATGCATCGGGAAAAGCCCCATGTCGATGACGATATTTTCACCCTCCTCGTAGGTTTTTGTTTCAAATTCTTCTTGGACTTTTTCGTGTATCTCTTCGATGCGTCCAGGATGTATGCGCCCGTCTTCGACGAGTATCTCTATGACCCGTGTGGCGATGGCTCTTCTGTAGAGATTAAAAGAACTGACCATGATAACGCCAGGGGTCTCATCTATGACGATATCGACACCCAAAAGCATCTCAAGGGTTTTGATGTTGCGCCCTTCTTTACCGATGATACGCCCTTTATGCTCATCACTTGGGAGCGTAATGAGGTTGATAAGCCGCTCACCTGCAAACTCACCTGCGTATCTAGTGGTGGCTTGCGCTAAGATGTAGTTGGCTTTTTTCTCCCCTTCTTGTTTAGCTTCTTGCTCATACCTGCGCACAATATCGGCGATATCGGCACGGCTCTGCTCTTCTACTTTTGCCAAAATATACGCTTTAGCCTCTTCTTTGGTAAAAGAAGCGATATGCTGCATACTCTCTACGGCTTTACTAATCTCATCTTGTTTGAGTATTTCGAGCTTTTCAAGCTTATTTTCTTTCTCTAAAAGTTTTTTTTCACTGAGCTTAAGACCCTCTTCTTTGCTTGCAAGTTCTTTTTCCTGCAAAAGCAAGGCACGATGGCGGACATCGAGTTTAGCAAAACGATTTTGAAACTCGCGCTCTTGTACAAGCTCATTTTCTTTGATTGTCACCTCTGCTGATTTAACCAACAACTGTGTTTCATTCTCTATCGCCTTAGCTTTGGCTTTGACTTCTAGCATCACTTGCGAGAATGTATGTTTTGCATTTGCCCTCAGCCAAAGATAACACACGCCTGCACCAAATAAAGCGCCTACAAATAGGCTCATACCTAATATTATTTCCATTTATTGTCCTTTTATACAGCCATCCTCATAAAGATTTATCGTTGTAAAAACGGCTCTGCTGTCATCATCATGTCTGCTTTGATATCATGATTATCTGTTACGATTGTTGGGCTATAGCACAAATGGCGTGCTACAAAAACGGTGTAAGTTATGTTTTTATTATATTTTTCAAAAAATCTATCATACATACCTTTACCAAATCCGACACGCCTGCGTGTCACATCTGTGCCTACCATGGGTACTATAGCCATATCTATTTGTTTGATTCTGTATTGTTTAGAGTCGTTTGGCTCTTTGATTCCAAATTGTTTTACAGTGAGTGGTAACCTGTATTTTACCAACCTAAAACTTGCACCTTCCATAAAAGGCACATAAAGCGCGCGTTTTTCTTTGCGTAGATGCCTGATAAGCCCATAAAGATTGACTTCTATTTTTAACGGCAAATAAAGCATAATCTGCTTGGCTTTTCGTTGTTTGATTGTGTTGTACAAGGCTTTTTCTATCTTCTTATCTTTAGCATAACTTCTTGCGCCTGATGCTTTTTCTAGTTGCTTCAGACACTGTGTTCTAAATGCTTTTTTTTGTATTTCTTTTGTCTGTTTCATGTCACTACTTTTCTACATTGTTAATGCTCTTTGGGTATAATTTCCCTACGAATTATACCCAAAGGTACCGCGTGCATAAAATAACTGCTTTAGCTTTACTTATTTTGTTTTTTGCTCTCTTGAGCTGTGACGAAAAACCACAAGAAACAGATGAAAATACTACCCAAAAGACAATAAATCAACACGAAAAAGTACGAAAAAGTACCCAAAACCCTACTGCGTTTACCCTGCGTTCTTCACAACTTATAGAGCACAATGTCACGGTATATGATGAAGGCCTTGTGTTTGACTGGCAAGATGCACCGCTTGTCATTGTGCATTTTTTTGCCTCATGGTGCCAGCCCTGCATGGCAGAGATACCCTACCTAAGCGACCTACAACAAAAATACCGCAAAATTCTTTTCATAGCGGGCGTCCTTGTGCATGATGACACCCAAACACCCGCCCTACAAACCCTTCTTGCCAAAAATGCTGTACGCTACTTCGTCTCTAACTCAGCTCACAATGCTACTTTTACTAAGCGGGTAACCGCCTCACTAGGACTTCCTGAGAACTTTACGATACCGCTCACCATTCTTTATATGGAAGGTAAATACTTCACGCACTACGAAGGCAATGTACCCGTGGAGATGATAGAGTACGACATCGAACAAGCCAAAAAACAACTCAAATCAAGGTAATTGTATGTTTAATCTATTTAAAAAAGTACTCGGCAGAACGAATGATGCCATCAAAACTGTCGCCCCCACCAAGCGAAAAAGCATCCACAAAGAAGAGTTTGAAGAGATTTTACTTGAAGCCGATGTGCAGTATGTGTTAGTGGAGAGGCTCTTGAGTGGATTACCTGAGACGGTTAACCGCATCCAAGCGTTTAACTCACTCATCTCCATCTTCTTGTACGCGGTCGATTTTAAAGAGAGTGATGCCAAACCTTTTGTCGAGATGATCATCGGGGTTAATGGTGCAGGCAAAACCACTACCATCTCCAAACTGGCGTACAAATACCAACAAGAAGGCAAAAAAGTCATACTCGGTGCTGGCGATACCTTTCGTGCCGCTGCCATCGAACAGCTCAGCAGATGGGCTGCCAAACTCCAGATACCCATCATCGCAACCCAACAAGGACACGACCCCTCAGCGGTAGTTTACGACACCATCGAGTCAGCCAAAGCCAAAGGTTTTGATAGTGTTATCATCGACACCGCAGGCAGACTGCACACCCAAACCAACCTCTCTGAAGAGCTTAAAAAGATGATACGCATCGCAGGCAAAACGCTTGAAGGCGCGCCACACAGAAAGATGCTCATACTAGACGGCACACAAGGAAGCTCCTCCATCAACCAAGCCAAAGCCTTTGATGAGATGGTAGGCATCGACGGCATCATCATCACCAAACTAGACGGCACCGCCAAAGGTGGCTCGGTACTGAGCATCGCAGATGAACTCAAGATGCCCATCTTCTACATCGGAACAGGCGAACAACCCGAAGACCTCATCGAGTTCAAAGCCAATGAGTATGTCAACACCATTTTGGATGAGATTTTTATCTAACCAAATTTAGCTCTATAGTTGGATATTGGGCATTGTGTTTTTGTAAATCAAGTTCTAGCTGTTTACTAATATTTTTGGTGTAAATGGTGACCTTTACTTTGGCATCTCGTTTGGATAACAGTGTTAAAACCGTATCATCAATATAGTTGTCAATCAACACAATATTTTCATTGGCACTTTTTATCAAATCTGATACAAAAATATACGCATCATATATCTGCCCATCGTAAAAAATACCTTGTTTTGGTTTCATGGACTTATCTTCGATGGCACTGAGTATCGCTTCGACTTTTCATCGGTTTTGGATTGTTTTTGTTCCAATAAATCAAGTCGTTGAAATATCAATGCATTATTTGAGATAAATTTTCGCATCTCGACAAAACTCTTGATAATTTTTATACTGATTGATACTGCAATTTCACTTTTTAGCACAGCAGAGAGCATAGAAACCCCTTGCTCAGTAAAGACAAAAGGCATTTTTCGTATGCCCATTCGCTCCTTATTGGAAATCACAATTTGTGACATCCAATTTTCTGCTTCTTCTTTTGTCAGCTGAAACATAAATTCTTCAGGAAATCTCTCTATGTTTCTCTTAACAGCTTGATTGAGCACACGAGTTTCCACCCCATAAAGCTCCGCCAAATCCCTATCCAGCATCACTTGCAATCCACGAATGGTGTAGATTTTGGTTTTGATACCGTCATGGGTGGAAGTGGTGAGTTCGTTCATAAGAGTTCTCCTTATACCAT
>DYTF01000121.1 GCA_020726105.1 Sulfurovum sp.
GCATAGTCTGCTTCATCAAAAAGCACGCGTGTTACCGCCAAAGCCAAAAGTGCATCTTGCAAAAAGGCTGCTTTAAAGCGCAAGGCTGAAGCATCAAGGCCGAAATACTCTGCAAGCATTTCGTTGCTGTCGTACTCGACCACATAGGCATTGGTTTGAGGGATACTCAATCCTTTTGGAATCAGAGCCAATTCGCCTTCTTTCATGGTAAGTAAGGGTCTGAGTTTGTCTGCTGCGTATTGCTCCGGTGTTTCATGCCAGTCGAGGTGATCGGGGGTGATGGGTAAAAGCAGATAGATATTTGGCGATGCGATACGGGTGTGATGTAGCGTAAAAGAAGAACTTTCAAGTACCCAAATAGGTGCGTCAGTATCTAACTCTGCTAAAGGTGTGCCAATGTTGCCACCAGAGAGCGCGCCTCTTTTTTGAAGTAGGTGGGTGAGCATTTGGGTGGTTGTGGTTTTACCGTTTGTACCACTTATCCAGATGCTAAAGGGCATCACGCCCGCGAAATAGTCATACTCACTCAAGAGATTCTTTGCTTTTTTGATAAGAGGGTGATTTGGTTTGAGACTGGGTGTTGTGACTTCTAGTAAACTTTTATCTGCTTCAAAAAGCGCAGAGGGTAGGATGTGGTTTCCCTCTTCATCTTTGAAGCCTTCTTTGACAGTGTCATCAAAAAAGGTACAGCCACCTCCTAATTTTTTGGCTATGGCTTTAGTCGTGAGTCCGTAGCCAAAGAGTGTAGGTTTTAATTGAGTGTTCGACATAAGGAATCTCCATAAATGTGACTAGTCACAAGAGCCGACTGCTGAAGTCAACATAGCGTTAGCGTAGGTCAAGAAGCTTTGCTTTTTGACCGTTGTGTTAAAATAAAGTCCGTAGCCAAATAAGGTAGGTTTGACTTGAGTGTTTGACATCATCTGAATTTAAAGGAGATAAGAGCAAGTACATTGGCAAGAAATGAAATCATCCAAAATCGTACAATGATTTTATTTTCTGCCCACTTTTTGAGTTCAAAGTGATGATGTATGGGTGCCATCAAAAAAACGCGTTTACCACGCAGCTTAAAACTCCCTACTTGCAAGATGACTGATACTGTTTCGATAACAAAAATAAGACCGATAAGGATAAGCAGTATCTCACTTTTACCCAAAATGGCAAGATATGCCAAAAAACCGCCGATGGCAAGACTGCCAGTGTCACCCATGAAAATCTCAGCGGGGTAGCAGTTGTACCACAAGAAACCCAGAAGTCCGCCTGCGAGTGCAAGAGCTAAAATGGTCACCTCTCCTACTCCTTTGATGTTAGGCACAAGGAGATACTGGCTGAAAATGGCATGACCTGTTACATAGACGATGAGTCCCAGTGTGGACAAGGCGATGATAGAGGGAACGGTTGCCAGCCCATCAAGCCCATCGGTGAGATTGACAGCGTTGGTAGTGGCTAAAAAGACAAGCACCCAAAAAACAATCGCGCCATAGCCCATGTCAAAAAGCGGGGTTTTAAAGAAAGGCACATAAAATTCTGTGGAAAACCCTGCATAAAGCAGTACGCCAGTTGAAAGTATGGCAATGATAACTTGTAGTCCCATTTTACCTCTGGGTGTGAGTCCCTTGAGGTTGTCTCCTGATAAGACTTTGCCGATATCGTCTTTGAGCCCTATGAGTCCAAAGCCAAGAAGCGTGAGAAGTCCTGCTAAAATATAAGGATTGCTTAAATTGACCGTAAGCACTGCGGCGAGGAGCGTAGCGAGCAAAAACACAGCACCACCCATAGTAGGGGTGTGGCGTTTTCCTTCATGTGCGGGGACATATTTGCTGATGGGTTGATTGGCTTTTTTGGAGATAGCCCAGGCTAAGTATTTTGGCATCATAAAAAGGGTAAAAACAAAAGCGAGAAAAAATGCAACACCTGCGCGCACCGAAATGTAACCAAAAAGATTGATGTCTAAAAAAGAGGAGAGTTCATATAACATGGGCAACTTTCGCTAAAGATTTTAAAAAGGTTATTTTACTATGATTTCAATTAAATATGAGAAAAGACAGACAATGACAGCACAAAAAACGATTTTAATTATCACCGATGGCATAGGGTGCAAACCTGATAGCACTTGCAATGCATTTAAGGATGCGGTAAAACCTACTTATGATACACTCTTTCAAACAGCACCGAGAGTACTTATCTCTACGCATGGCTTGAGTGTCGGTTTGCCTGAGGGGCAGATGGGAAACTCTGAAGTGGGGCACATGACGATTGGTGCAGGGCGTATTTTGTATCAGGATTTGGTGAAGATCTCTTTAGCGCTTGAAGATAAAAGCATCGAAGAAAATGAAGTGCT
>DYTF01000007.1:0-1166 GCA_020726105.1 Sulfurovum sp.
CTTTTCTTTTTAAAAATCATGAATTTTATGCTATTTTTTTATCTATGCTTTGCTTTAGTCTAAGTTTATTGGTTTTATTTTATGGGGTGATGCTTTACCTAGTTTAAAAGGTATATTTGTTCATCATTTCTTAGTAGCCCTGCGTTGATGACTTTTGCAAAAATGCCTCTATCCTTCTTTAGTAATTCTGGTAGTCTTTTGTCAATATTTGAGAGATGTTCACACATGGTGCAGTTTTGACTAATCTCTACTACAACATCTCCTAATTTCATTTGCTCTCCAGCCTTAAGTGAGTAAGGATTAAAATCTATTAATATGTTTTCTCCGAGTGAGCCAAAAGGCAAGAGTATATCGTGATTTTTTGCTAAAAGATAGCTCTCCAATGAAGTGATAAGTATTGATCTGTGGATATTTTTGTTATAGTATTTGTCATTGAGTATACCAAATTTATCTACTTCAAGAGACTCTACTTCAACTCTTGAAGTAGAGTCTTCTTTTGATACGAATAGAGATTTGACATTGCCCACTACCATGGAATTTAGATGCAAGAGTGCTCCTTTTATTTTACAAAATTGTACCATAAAGACTTTATGTTATTTTGAACTCGAGATATCAGAGATATGAAAGTGCTTTTGTATTATTCTTATGGTAGGAGAGTTGTATGCAAGAGTGTAGTGAAGAGACGATAGAGCGATTTTATACCGTAGCCGAATCCTACATAAGGCAAAAAATGCCATATAGGGATGCAATTGAAATAGCCGCTGTTACGATAGGTGGATTGATTCCTGCGAAAGTTTCACATGCCATGATAAAGTATCAAGAGGCTATGCATCCTCGTTCACACCTGTATCATGAATCAAATAAAGATGCTTTGGCACTTTTAAGTATGGGGGTATTGTGGGATAATGAATATTTTCTGCCAGTGCCAGTAAATGAAAATACGCCCTTAGAGAATACTCTCGCCGAATCAATCTATTTTATAATGAGCTATGCGAAAGAGGAAGATGGTTTGATTAAAGTCTTACAGGCAAACTCACTTTGTAGTGGAGATGTGCATACTAGAGCCAAGTCAATACAGCGAATACTAGGAATAATATGAATAGACGCTATTTTGTAATGTTGGGTATTTATTTTACAGCTTTCACTTCAAAAATATTTTCATTTGA
>DYTF01000007.1:1266-19502 GCA_020726105.1 Sulfurovum sp.
TTGTAATGTTGGGTATTTATTTTACAGCTTTCACTTCAAAAATATTTTCATTTGACTACAGAAAAATCAATGCGGATGCATGGCAAGCCTCCTCAATAGATGTAGCAGCCGAAGCACTTTATGGAAAGAAAAAATTTGCAAGCATTCAAAAAAGTACGAATATTCAGCTGATAGTACCTAGCGTATCTATCATCGATTCACAAAATATACCAATAGTTGTGCATTCTTCACTTAAAGCCAAAAGCGTGGCAATATTTGTAGATACAACACCTAAAAGTTTGGTAGCAGTATTTTCTATCGGAAATGATAGCGTATTAAATTATGAATTGATGATAAGAATGGATATTAAGGGTACTATTTTTGCGGTTCTTGAGGACTTAAATGAAAAACTCTACTACACAAGGGAATATATCGATATTGTTGCACTAAGTTGTGCACCTTCCGAGGAGTAGTATTATTATCAGAAGTGAACATGAAAGTCAATAAAACTAATTCTAGTAAATTTTTGTTACAAAATAGGACATCTGCCATAGACAAATCACAACTATAGGTTTTGTTTTGTTATAATTTCTATTTAATTTTTATATAATCAATTGCATAACGCACATAAGGCATAAGATAAAAATCCTTAGTCGTTTTAAAATTAATCAAGGAGGATCAATGAGTAAGATAAGCAAAGAAGAGCTTGAAATCATCTCTGTAGTAGTATCAGAGCAAGAATCAAGAAGAAACTTTTTTAAGAAAACAGCAACTTATTCTATGGGCGCGTTAGCTGTGGCCAGTGTCGTCGCACCAGTTGCACTAAGTGCAAATGAGCATGTTAAAGCAAATGCCGAAGACGATCCTAATATCATGGAAGAAAAATCATGGGCAACCAAATGGGGTAGAGGTGTCGACGAAAGTCTTTATGGTCTACCGTCGCCTTATGAGCATAGCGTTACGAGAAGGCTTACGCCTATTCTTGCTTCGGGCAATACGAGAGCATCAATTGCGGTGACACCACTTCAAGATTTGAGCGGTATTATCGTACCTAATGGACTTTTCTTTAATAGAAATCATGGTGGAACACCAACTATTAATCCAAATGAGCACAGATTGATGATTCACGGTCTTGTTGAGAAGCCAATCGTTCTTACGATGGAGCAACTCAAGCGTTACCCAAGTGTCAGCAGAATTCACTTTCTTGAGTGTCCAGCGAACGGTGGACCAGAGTGGAGAGGGCCTCAGTTTAACTCAATTCAATTTGCAAAAGGCTTTATGTCTTGTGCAGAGTGGACAGGTGTCTATCTAAAAGATATTATCAAGGATTTAGGGCTCAAACCAGAGGCACAATGGATGCTGGCTGAAGGAAATGATAGCTCGCACATGGGAAGAACAATTCCCGTTGATAAAGTACTTGATGATGTTATGGTTGTCTGGGGTCAAAACGGCGAAGCATTGCGCGAAGAACAAGGATACCCAATAAGACTTGTTGTTCCAGGATGGGAAGCAAACTTGTGCGTAAAATGGTTAGCTAGACTTGAATTTTCATCTGAGCCGTATTATGCCAAAGAAGAAACTTCAAAATATACAGCATTGAAGCACACAGGAAAAGCAATACAGCATTTTTATGTTAATGAAGTGAACTCTGTTATTACATCTCCATGCCCTGAAAAACCATGGACTGACCTTAAGAAAGGTGACATGGTAGAGATTGAAGGACTTGCATGGTCAGGTTTTGGTACAATTACAACAGTAGATGTGTCATTTGACGGCGGTAAAAACTGGACAGTGGCATCACTTAAAGGACTTGTATTAGAAAAAGCATGGACAAGATTTTCAATTATGCATGAATACACAGGAAAACCAATGCTTCTTAGCTCACGCGCATCAGACGATGCAGGACATATCCAGCCAAGCGTAAAAAACGAGAGAGCAGCAGTTGGAATTGAGGGTGTATATCATAGAAATGGTATCCATACTTGGGAAATAGATGCAAAAGGAGAGGTTACAAATGTACAAATCTTATCATAGAAAAATTGTTGCTGGTACATTATTGGCATCGGCAGTATTTTTTATAACTGCATGTAATGCATCTAATGATGAAGTTAAAAATAGTGCAGAGCCAAAAGAGACAACAGAAGCAAAGAGCACAGCAAGCAAAAGTGTTGAGATGAATACACAAGGATTTAGCAAAAGAGAAATTGATGCCGTTGGTCCTGCTAATGCACTTGTATCGAATACGGTTAAAAAAACCTATGAGAGCAATGGAAAGTTGGTTATTGATGGTGGGGTTACTTATCCAATTGTAAATGGTAAAACAGGTGCATATTATGTAAATGAGACAGCACACAAAACACCATTTCACAAAGGAAAGCCTGCAACAGCAAATGAGCAAAAAGCATGGGACATCGATGTAATGCCAGACGGTACAGGACTTCCAGAGGGGTCTGGTACAGTTGAGGAAGGTGACGAAATTTATGAAGAAAAATGTGCATCATGTCATGGCGACTTCGGTTCAGGTACGGGGCTTTATCCAAAATTGACAGTGGGAAATGCGTACGAAGCACAAAAAACACTTAAATTGCAACGAGTAAATCCAGATGATGATGGTCCACAGCGTGTGTTTGGTTCTAACTGGCCTTATGCAAGTACATTATGGTGGTACATTAAAACAGGTATGCCACACCAAGCACCATTGTCATTGAGTAATGATGAAGTATATGCTTTGGCAGCCTATATTTTATATATCAACGAAATAAAGATTGATGGTAAGCTTGTAGATGATGAATATGAGCTTGATAGAGCAAAATTCTTGAAGATTGTTATGCCAAATGTTGATGGTTTTGAGCCTAAAATCAATGGACCAAAAGGAGCAGACAATGCCCGTGAATATTATAACAATCCATTAAATTATGGAAATGGTGTAAGATGCATGAAAGATTGTTTTGAGGGCGAACCACAAGTTTCAAGAATTGTTAGACCAATAGCTGACTTTACACCTGCACTCACAGCGGATAAAACAATGCCGACCGACACAAGTGCAGCAGCTGTGCCAGGCGAAGATACATATAAGGCAAGTTGTGCTGTGTGTCATGCGACAGACTCGGCAGGTGCACCTGTAGTAGGAGATAAAGCAGCATGGGCAGCAGTGCTTCAGAAGGGTATTGATAAAGTTTACCATAATGCATTGAATGGAATCAATGGTATGCCTCCCAAAGGAGGTGCTATGGATTTGAGCGATGCAAAAATTAAAGAAGCAGTTGATTATATGGTTGGTGCTAGTAAATAGCACACACCAAAAAGCATCAATTTACGATAAGTTGACACAATGAAGCTAGGTCGGGAAACCGATTTTAATTTAATACACACAAAAGGAAATAAAATGGATAGAAGAAAATTTTTAAGTTTAAGTGCAGTTGCAGTTGCGGTTTTTCCGGCGAGTTTATCTGCGATTGATTTCAGAACAACAAAACCAGACACTTGGACAGCTCACTCAGTAGCAGATGGAATTAAGGCATTGTATGGTGATATAAAGCCAGAAGAAAAAGGCGTAAAAGTAAAAGCACCAAAAGTAGCAAGTAATGGTGGAGCAATTCCAGTGACTATTACCTCTGATATACCAGCAAAAACAGTAGCATTATTTCAAGACGCAAACCCTGAGGCTGCCGTAGCAGTATTCACAGTACCAGAAGGCGGAATTGTTGATTATATGATGAAAATTAAAATGAAAGCATCTGGGAAAATTACGGTAATCGTAGAGGGTACAGATGGTAAGTTTTATGTCGGGACACAATCACTTGAGGTTGCACTTGGTGGATGTGAAGGCTAAATCCGTTTACGGAAGAAACTAAGGCTTACGGTCTTTAAATGCAAAAATAAATAACTAACTAAAAAGGAATATTATGGGCAACATGAAAATCAAAGCAAAGCTTAAAGGCGATGTGGTAGGCGTTAAAGTACTTGCAAAACACGATATGACAACATACGATCAAGCAAAGAAAAAAGGTATTGAGGCAAACTTTATTACGCATATTAGTGCAAAAGTAAAAGGGAAAGAGGTATATGATGTATCTACAAGCCAATTTTTGTCTAAAAACCCACAATTTAAATTTAGTTTCAAAGGTGCAGTTGCGGGCGACGATTTAGAGATTACTTGGGTTGACCTTAAGGGCGAAACAGTTACTGAATCTAAAAAAATTAAATAAGTTGCTGCAGTACCACAAAAGACCTTCTTTGGTCTGGTGGATGCTACAAGATGATAGTCGGTAGAGAATTATTTGCTGACTAGCAGTTATCTTTTCGAAACTTCAAACCAATAATCTACCTCTCTTTTTAGTGTTGCTTCTTTTCTTCTGCTGAAGTGTTCTTCTATACTAAAACCCTCTTTGCCATAACCCTCTTTGTATTGATTAATAAATTGCGTATAGATATCTTCTTTAATTGCAGTTACGGCGTAGGTTACTTTTTCGCAACAAAGATAATTTTTAGTGACGGATTGTCTATGAGCTTCTACAAGGTTTATGCTGCCAAAACGCTCTTCTTTTGGAGGGGTTAAATTCATTTCCAAATAGGTTCTCATGGAAGCAAGGGTGTGTTGGAGTTGCGAGAGAGGCATATCTGTACCAAGAACTATGGTTGCAGAGTTTTTTGTATATCCCCAGCCTCCAGAAATGAGAAAGTCTACGCTGAAGGTTGAATTTATCAGTTCATTTATTGGAGTGTCGTGTTGAATTTTCTTAAATTCAACCATAAATTAGAGACCTGCTTCTTGTATGGCTTCGGTTTGTGCGTGGGCTATGAGCGGATCTACTAGAAGTTTTAAGCTACCGTTGTCCATAATGTCCTCAAGTGCGTAAAGCGTTAATCCTATGCGGTGATCCGTTAGCCTATTTTGGGGATAATTGTAGGTTCTTATTTTTTCGGATCTATCCCCAGAGCCTACTTGAAGCTTCCTTTGGCTAGATGTCGAGTCGAGTTGTTTTTGAAGTTCGGACTCATATACTCTTGCCTTCAGAACTTTCATGGCCTTATCTCTATTTTTGTGTTGAGACTTTTCATCCTGTATTGCTACGACGATACCTGTAGGAATATGAGTAAGGCGCACTGCAGAGTCTGTGGTATTTACCGACTGACCCCCGCACCCACTAGAGCGATACACATCCATTTTTATCTCATTGGGTTTAATGTCCACTTCGACATCATCAACCTCTGGAATGACTGCTACGGTGATGGCGGAAGTGTGCACTCTTCCTTGCGTTTCTGTGTCAGGAACGCGCTGAACACGGTGTGTACCTGCTTCATATTTGAGTTGAGAGTAAACACCATCACCCTTAATTTGGGCTATAAGCTCTTTGTATCCGCCAGCTGTTCCATCGTTGGTGCTAACAAGCTCTATTTTCCAGCCCATTTGTTCTGCATATCGAGAGTACATCTTAAATACATCTGCGACAAAAAGTGCACTTTCGTCTCCACCTGCACCTGCGCGCAATTCCAAAAAGATATTTTTATTATCATTTTTATCTTTTGGAATCATAAGAATTTTGATTTCATCTTCTATTTTGGGCAACATAGGCTCTAGCTCACTTAACTCTTCCTTCGCAAGGCTACCAAGTTCTGCATCACCTAAAAGTTCTTTATTTTCTTCTATAGCCTGAGCAGTTTTGACATAAAGTTCCGCTTTTTCTACTAAGGGGCTAAGGTCTGAGTGCTCTTTACTGAGATCCGTCATGCGTTTTATATCGTTAGCGATATCATGTGCACTTAAAAGCTCACCTAGTTCATGATGTCTGTCAATAAAAGGTTGTAATTTATCTTTGAACATGGATGTTCTTTATTGTTTTGGTGGGGTTAAGAGGATGTATCTGGGCTGCTTATGCAGCTTCGATAGCATTAACAAGTTTGTGTAAACGACTCACTTTTCGAGCAGCAGTGGTTTTTTTGATGAATCCCTTGCTAACGAGTGAGTGAATTTGTTTATTTGCAATGCTAAAAGCAGCAGTTGCCGCTACTTTGTCCGAAGCAACAACTGCTTCATGTACAGCTTTTGTGATATTTTTGATTCTCGTTCTGTAGTATCTGTTTCGTTCTGTTTTTACAGCAGTCTGCAAAATGCGTTTTTTAGCTGATTTATGGTGTGCCATCGTTATTCCTTGTAGAGTAGTCTCAATATATTCTTGCTATTTTGAGTAAAATTATTGCGAATAATAGCTAAAGTAAGTTTAAAAAAATATTAATTAAAAGCCAAAATACTAAAGCGAGGTGTAGGGGTGAGCTATAAACAAATTTGCGTTAGAATAAGCAAATCACTAAACATCAAGGGAATACGCGTGGAACTTTTTGGAACAGATGGAGTAAGAGGCAAGGCGGGTAAAAAAGTGAGCGCAATGAGCGCAATGCGTTTGGCAATGGCGACTGGAATTTATTTTAAACAATTTGCAAAAACCAATAAGATACTTGTCGGCAAAGACACAAGACGAAGTGGGTACATGATAGAAAATGCGATAGTCTCAGGATTGACCGCTGTCGGTTTCGATGTCATTCAGATAGGACCGATGCCTACGCCCGCCATCGCATTTTTGACTGAAAATATGCGTTGTGATGCGGGGATTATGATTTCGGCTAGCCATAATCCCTATTTTGACAATGGTATAAAGTTTTTTGATACGCATGGTAATAAGCTCAATCATGACAAAGAGAAAGAGATCGAATTCATTTTTGGAGACGATGAGCACATTGAAGCAGCGCAAGTTACAGGAAAAGAGATAGGCAAATCAAAAAGAATAGATGATGTGGTGGGTCGTTATATCGTCCATATCAAAAACTCTTTTCCAAAAAATGCAACCTTGTGGGGCAAAAGGGTGGTGATAGATTGCGCGAATGGTGCAGGGTACATTGTGGGGCCCGCGATACTCCAAGAGTTGGGTGCAGATGTCATTGTATTGGGTGATAAACCCAATGGATTTAACATTAATGAAGGGTGTGGCGCAATGCACCCAGAGTCTTTGGCAAAAGCAGTGATAGAGTATCGCGCAGATGTAGGAATAGCGTTAGACGGGGATGCGGATAGGCTTGTGATGGTCGATGAGAAAGGTGAGGTGGTGGATGGTGATAAGCTTATGGGTGTGTTGGCGGTTCATCTAAAAAAGCAAGGTACACTCAGGGGTGGAGGCATGGTATCTACTGTGATGAGCAATCAAGGGCTAGATGAGTATCTTGCTTCTAGTGGGCTTGTATTGCACCGCAGCGCAGTGGGCGATAAAAATGTCGTGGAGATGATGCAGGCGCAGGGTATGAATTTTGGCGGAGAACAAAGCGGGCATGTCATTTTCTCTGATTATGCGAAGACGGGCGATGGTATTTCAAGTGCTTTGCAAGCTTTGGCATACTTGGTGGAGACGGGACTGAAGGCAAGCGATGCATTTAACCCATACCGAGCCTACCCACAACTTTTGGTCAATCTTCTGGTAGATGAAAAAAGAGACTTAGATGCGATTGAAGGGCTGGATAATCTAAAAGAGAAGATTGAAAGCTTGGGGATGAGGCACTTGTTTAGGTATTCGGGTACGGAAAATAAAATTCGTTTATTACTTGAGGGCAAAGATGAAAAAAAATTGGAGGGGATGATGGAAGAGTGTAAAACTTTTTTTAAATCTGCATTAGCCTAATGCGAGTATACATACTTTTTTTTGCAACACTATTGGCTACCTTTGTTGCGGATCAAGCGATTAAATCAGTATTTGTTGAAGGGTACTACCGTGCGGGAACATGCATAGACCTTGAGCTTCACTTTAATAAGGGAGTAGCATTTTCAATGTTTGCTTTTTTGGGGCACTATCTTAAATGGATACAAGCGGGTTTGGTTGTAGGTATTTTTATATTTGTTTTAAAAGAGGGGTATCTTAAACGCTACAGTCTGCCATTGGGGATGCTTTTAGGCGGTGCTTCGGGCAATGTGTTTGATCGTTTTATACACGAAGGCGTGGTTGATTATGTGGCGTGGCACTGTGGATTTAATTTTGCAGTCTTTAATTTTGCAGACGCGGTGATAGATATTGCAGTTGTATGGATACTTCTTACGGCATATTTTTTTACTGAAGATACATCTCAAAAAATAAACAAATAATGAAAACCCTTCTCTTCTTTCTGGGGTTTTTAAGTCTGCTAGATGCTGAGATTTTGGATGTAAAGATCGCGCCTTTTTCTGGGAGTAATCAGTTTGGAAGTGTAAAAATATTAGACCAAAAAAAACTGGCATACAAAGAGATTAATGGTATTGGTTTTTCAGAAATATCAGATGCAGCCTATAACGCAAAATCCCAAAAGCTTTATTTTGTTGGTGATGAGGGAAAATTATTTGTTTTTGATGCAGTATTTGGAAAAAAAATAGAAACTTTAACCCCCATGTCCGCTTCAGTGCTCGGCAGCAAAGCCAAAACTTTTTCATCAGCAGATCGTGATAGTGAGGGTTTGGCTTTAAACGCCAAAGGAGAGATTTTTATCTCCTTTGAAGGCAAAGCAAAGATAGGCAGATTTGATGATAAAGGCTCTATGCTACAGTCATATGTCCTGCCTGCGACGCTAAAAGATGCTCACAATTATAGAAGCCGCAATAAATCTTTGGAGGCACTTGCGTGGCATCCCACATACGGGTTGCTTTGTGCATCAGAATGGTCTCTTAAGCATAGAGGCAGAAGAGAGCAAGTGCTCTATGCGCTAAATGGCACAACATGGGAGTTTAAGGCAGAAGCAGAACCTAAAAGTGCCGTGGTAGCCATCGAAGTGATGGACGATGGCAATGTTTTAGTGCTAGAGCGTTCGTATGATGGTGCGTTTGCGCCCTTGGTGATAACACTCAAAAAAGTGTATCTCACTCAGTGTTCTGGTAATAATAAAAAGTGCAAAACCGAAGTATTGCTTAAAATGAACAGCCATGAGGGCTGGATGATAGATAATTTTGAAGGACTCTCTAGGGTATCGAGGCATCGGTATGTTATGATAAGTGATGATAACAACAATTTTTTTCAACAAACCCTGTTGGTGTATTTTGAGATAAACGAACAAGGAGACAAGAGATGACAAAACGAGCAATGATTCAGGGAGTGTTGATTGGTATTTTTGTGGGCATGGTGTATTGGGGGACAGAAGCATATCAGCAGGCAATAGCGTATGAAGAAAAAACAACACAACTCATCAGCAGTATGGAGCCAGAACAACAGGTGTATTTGCACATTGAAAAAATCGCAAAAACGATTTTAGGCGACTTGTATAATGATAAGCTCTCTCAGCAGATAGCCCAAGCCAAATCAGCACAAGAGGATGCTCGCACAAATGCCAAGGCGTATACACTCTATTTTTTCTGTTTATTGCTGGGTGTGCTCTTTCTGTCGTTTTCTCTCTCTATGCGTGCATTTACTTTTTGGGGTTCTTTGGCAGCGATGGTGACTTTGATTTTTGGCTTAATAACACCCATTTTGATGGTGACGGTGCATAAAGAAATCGAGTATCTAGGAGATATGGTTCTTTCGTTTGAATCTCAGAGCGTTAGCGGGTCGATTTTAAAACTGTATAGAGGCGGGGATTGGCTTGTGGCAGGGGTAATCGTACTTTTTTCAGTTCTTGTGCCAATCGCGAAAGTCTTCTCTTTGCTTTTTGTTTCTGTGTTTATGGAAAGCAAAATAGCACAGCGTGTCGTTACATTTTTTAAGATTTTAGGAAAGTGGTCAATGGTTGATGTGTTTGTGGTCGCTATTTTCTTGGTTTATCTTACCGCCGATAAAGCCCAAACAAGTCGTGCCGAGATAGAAATGGGTCTTTATTTTTTCATGGCTTATGTCATCGTGTCAATGCTACTGAGCCTTAGTGCGGATAAAATACTCAATCAACAAGCACCGAAATAGTTTAGATGACCATCTCCACACAAGGGTGCTCATGGCAGTATTTGAATATACGGTCTCTTTCTTCTTCTGATTGGACAATACAAGAGGCATTATAGCTATGGAATTTTCCTGTTTTTGAGGCATTCCCTCCTGAGCATAGATGCTCTTTCTCGCCCATTACTTCTTTGATGCACCTGAGTAGCGCTTCTTTGTCTCTGCCTATGAGCTTAAATCCCCATTGCGTTGGGTACTCTATCTTCGGTTTTTCTTGTGTTTTGTCATCGAGTATCATTGGTTTTCCTTTGTGTCCGCGTTACGCTTAAAGTCACCGCTTTTGCCACCAGATTTGTTTTCGAGTTGTACATTTCTGATAATCATGCTTTTATCGATGGCTTTAAGCATGTCGTAAATAGTAAGCAAGCCTACGCTTACCCCCGTGAGTGCCTCCATCTCAACGCCTGTTTGACCTTTGAGTTTAGCAGTAACGGTGAGTTTAAAGCCTGGAAGCTCTGGAAGTTCTTCTATGTCTGTTTTAACCGAAGTCAGCATCAGGGGGTGGCACATGGGGATGAGTGTTGAGGTCTGCTTTGCTCCTTGTATGGCAGCGATGACAGCAGTTTGCAGAACGGGGCCTTTTTTAGCTGTGTTTGCTAGTGCCACATCAAAAGCAGCCTGCCCTACTTCTATGATGCCACTGGCAATCGCGATACGCGTCGTGTTCTCCTTGTCTGAGACATCAACCATCTTCGGTTTATTTTGTTCATCTAAATGGGTAAGATTCATAGTGTATCCTCGTGATTTTTTCTGTTTTTATTCAAGTATTTTAGCATAAATTGACAAGGTCAAAAAATGATGACGACAAAAAGAAATAAAATGACGAAATTAATAAAAAAATACTTGACTTTTATCATCATATAAGATAGTATGATAAAAAATATAATAATAAGGAGTTGTATGGTTTATGCATATATGAGGCAAGTGCCAGAGTTCCCACATCTGACGAGGCAGCAAAGCGATGTGCTTTCTTTTTCTTTAAAGAAAGAGTTAAAAATAGACAAGGAAGTGGTTGAGTATGCTACAAAAAATCTAGCATTGGATGAAAGAGGCGATTTTGAAGCCTTTTTGCAAACGATGCAAGAGGAAAACACGGTTGTGGTCTCTTCGTTGTACATTTTGAGTGACAAAGCAGAAGAGCTGATAAAGGTCATAACCTGCATGCTGAGTCACAGTGTGAATCTTTGGATTGTTGATTCTGAGATGCTGATGAACAAAGAGACACGAATGGCAGAAATATTTCCTCTGCTCAATGCTCTAAGAAAAGAAGAGAAAGCAAAAACCAATCAGATAGGACGCCCAAAAGGTAGTAAGTCCAGTTCAAAATTTGATGTCTATAGAGGTGAAGTCGTTTCTCTCTTGAGTAAAGGCGTGAGCGTAAGTGC
Organism: Sulfurovum sp.; assembly: GCA_020726105.1. Classification (GTDB taxonomy): domain Bacteria; phylum Campylobacterota; class Campylobacteria; order Campylobacterales; family Sulfurovaceae; genus Sulfurovum. The sequence goes on from DYTF01000007.1 coordinate 12,563, forward strand.
CATAGCCAGAGAGTTGGGCGTTACGCGCAGCTCTCTAAAAGACTATATCGAATCGCGTGGCATCAAAGAGTTAGTGGAGGGTTCGTGGATAGAGATGAATGAATCCTTGGGTAAAAAAGGTATGGACAATGTCGTGCTCATCTGTCCATTTGAAGAAGCTAGAAAAATCAAAGAAAGAAAGGTATCATAAGATGGAAGCAGTAGCAACAGCGCAAACACCTAAAAAAAATCAAACAAAAACATATCTCAAAGATTGGATTCCTTATAGGATAAAACGCTATTGGGTGTATGGATTTGCCACAATGGCGGCCTTGGTGATGCCGTGGATAACACTAAATGGAAATCACCTCTTTTTGCTAAGCTTCGATCAGAAAAAACTTCATCTAGCAGGCATTGCATTTGATATGCAAGAGCTTTACCTGATGCCTTTTTTGCTGATGTTGCTCTTTTTGGGTATCTTTGCTGTGACCGCAGTGGGTGGGCGAGCATGGTGTGGATGGGCTTGCCCGCAGACGATTTTTCGTGTTATCTACAGGGATGGGATAGAGACAAAACTTTTGGGTTTACGAAAACGCATCAAAAACAAACAAGAAAAACCCGATATGTCCAAAATGGAAAACAAGATTAAAAGTGTTGTAGCCATACTGCTTTGGTCTGTACTAGCGGTAGTGGCAGCCGCAAACTTTTTATGGTTTTTTGTGCCACCCGAAGACTTTTTTGCTCATTTGGCAAATCCTTCTGAACATATGGTCTTAGTTACGACCTTGTTAAGTATTGCGCTTTTTATCATACTCGATGTGGTGTTCATCAAAGAGAACTTTTGTGTGTATATCTGCCCTTATAGCCGCGTGCAGTCTGTATTGTATGACGATGATACTATTATGGCAGTGTATGACCCTGTGCGTGGGGGCGACATCTACGAAGGACATGGCTATGAGCGTGAAAAAAAGTTTAGCAAACAAAAAGAACTGCTGAAAGTTGAACCTGCTGCTGAGTGTACGACTTGCGAGAGTTGTGTCACGGTCTGCCCGACACACATCGACATCCGAAAAGGGCTTCAGCTAGAGTGTATCAACTGTCTTGAGTGTGTCGATGCGTGTACTTCAGTCATGGGTGCTTTGGGTAAGCCAAGTTTGGTGCGTTGGTCGAGTGAAAAAGAAGCGGTTAAGTACGAAGGCAAAACCAATTATTTTAGAGGCAAGGTCATAGCCTACTTCGCCATCTTGTCCATTGTGCTTGTGGCATTGTTTGTGATGGGAAGCAAGAAAGAGCATATGTTGCTCAATATCAACAAATCGCAAAGACTTTACAAAGTCCAAGACAATGGTGTCGTGCAAAATGACTATATCTTTATGTTTATCAACACAGACAGCAAAGAGCATACTTACTACTTTGAAGTTCTTGGAAACGACAAGGTTAGCATCAATAGACCAAAGAAATCTTTCAAGCTAGGTGCAGGGCAAAAAAAGAAAAAAGTGGTTATTTTGGAGACAAAAGAACCTTTGGCCAATAGTGCAAGAAAAGATGTGCCTGTACCGTTAACCATCAGAGCATTTGCCATAGATGAGCAAAAGAAAATTGTTGTAGATAGGGATATTGTATTTTTTTATCCTCGCGCTGACTTGCTAAAGAAATAAGGAGATGACGATGAAAAAAGTATTGGTTTTGGGTGGTGGATTTGCTGGAGTAGAGGCATCCATTTACTTGCGCAAAAAAGGGCTTGATGTCACGATGGTTAGCGACAGGGATTATTTTTATATTTATCCGACTTCTATTTGGATTCCAACAGGCAAAGTGACCAGAGAAGATGTTTCTGTGCCCTTAGATGCTTTGGCGATGAAGCATGGATTTGAACTGATAGTCGATGCGGTGGTAAAACTTGAAGCCAAAGAAAAAAAAGTGCTGTTGCAAAGCGGACGCGTTTTAGATAACTTTGCGTATATCGTCATCGCAATGGGACAAGATAAGCTGCACCATAAGGGCATCGAACACACACTTTCTATCTGCGGAAAACCAGAAGAGGCAACTTTTTTGTATAAACGCTTGGATTCGCTGGTGCAAAAAGGTTCAGGTAAAATCGCCATGGGTTTTGGTGCTAACCCAAAAGACAGCTCAGCGGTACGCGGTGGCCCAGCGTTTGAAGTGCTTTTCAATGTTGATACTTACTTAAAAGAAAAAGGTGTAAGAGAAAAGTTTGAGCTAACTTTTTTTGCACCGATGCAAAAGCCAGGACAAAAGATGGGCGAAAAAGCACTGGTGATGATGGACAAAATGTTTAGCATGATGCATATTGACAAAAAAGTAGGCTCAGCCATCACACAGTTTGAAGCAGACGGTATCTGTTTTGAAGACGGTACCAAATTGGCTTCTGATTTGACCATGTTTATCTCAGCAGGAACAGGACATGGGGTACTTGTAAATTCAGGTCTTCCCTTAAGTGATGCAGGTTTTGTTGTCACGAATGTCTATAATGAAATAGAAGGATTTGAAGGAGTCTATGCCATCGGAGATTCTGCTTCCTTGATGGGGCCGGAGTGGAGAGCCAAACAAGGACATGTCGCTGAGGTGATGGCAAAAAATGTAGCCCACAATATCTTCAATGCCACACAAAACATCGATTCTAAGCAAAGCTATATCAAGCATTTGAACATTGTGTGCCTGATGGATACTGGAAATGGCGCAGCACTTGTTTACAGGAACGACAAAGGTGGAACGATTATTCCCCTACCTGTTATCGGGCATTGGCTGAAAAAAGGCTGGGGATGGTACTGCCGTCACTCAAAACTCGGACACATCCCTCGTATTCCAGGGATGTAAGAATCAGAAAAATTTTTATTTATACATAAGAAAATATTAAGGAGTATTAAATAGAGAGCTAAGTACAATAGTTGAGATTTAGATTTATGATGCAAGGAGAGTCTTGGTTATTATGCTTGGCTATTTAAAAAGAAAAATCGATATCGTTGCGTTTGTTTTTCCTCTGATGATTTTTATTATAGGGCTTAGCTCCATCTATAATGCACCGTATTTACAGCTAGACCTCAATATTACCAATAATAAAATCTTTCTGAACAATTACAACAACGCAGAACTGCTTTCTATTGGGGATATGAAGGTTAGGCCAACTGATTTTACCGATGATCAGGACATGATTGTCTCTGGGGATGATTTTTTCCATTTTATTCAATTTCAATATTACATATCTGGATATATTCAAAAAGACAAAGATGTTGAACTACAGATACGCACTCACAACATACACAAAACAATGACCATCCAGACAACATCATACCCCATGAAGCGCATAGCTCAAGAATGGATACTTTTTTTCGCTGCGCTACTTTGTTTGATTATATCTCTTGTGCTTATGAGAAAAAAAAGAGAAGATATCCGCATAACAGTCTTTATAATACTGTTATCTGCAAGTAGCAGTGTTTTTTTATCATTCGCTTTTTGGTCACTTCGATCTATTAGCTTGGATACCTTTTCAACCTTGTTCATACTCGGAATTAATTATGCTTCTTTTGTTGTATTCCCCGCACTTTTTTTGCACTTTTTTCTTATTTTCCCTAAGGGAAAAGCGTTTTTTATACAGAGAAAATATACTTATCTTGTCTACAGTTTGCCTATCATTGTGTCCGCACTCTATTTACCTAGAATCGTGTATGAAGCCGAACAAATCCTTTTTTTGTTTGCTATATGTTCAGGCATAGCGATGATGACTTACAGTTTTTTCACCTCCTCGCCTGTAGAAAGGGCACAAATAAAGTGGGTATTGTGGGGAACGATTATCTTCTCTTTTATCATGTTGTTTACTTATGTACTCCCACTCCTGGGATATGTGAGCGAATGGTATAATTATCAGATTCCCACTCTTGCCTTTGCGCTCTTGCCAATTAGCATTACCTTTGCTATTGAAAAATACAGGTTGATGGATATCGACTCCCTCATCGACAATACGCTTATTTATACGGTAACTTTGATATTGCTTCTTTTGCTTGATGCTACTGTACTCGTGGTACTCAATAGTTTTGTGCATAAACATTTGAGCGGTACTTTTTCAGCTTTTTTGGCGCTTTGGATTGCGATAACTTTTTATTCTCCCTTTAGACAATTTGCCTCTAGTATGATTCAAAAAGTGTTGAAACGGGGTCACTATCATAGTCATGATATTGCATTAAATTTGGCAAAGTCAATCATCCCGCTGGAAAAGATAGATCAAATAATAGATGCAGGCATGAAAGTCATAAAGACAACACTGCATCCGCGTTGCAGTGAGGTTTATTTTTTAGAAAATAAAACAAAAAAATGTAAAGACTCACCGATAGACCTTTCTTCCTTGATGCATTTGCGTAGACCGGAGTATCTATTTAAGCTACCTGCTCATGTAGAGCTCGACAAGCGTTATCATTCGGGGATTGTCGCGCCTATTGTCAATGGTACGCTTCTTCTAGGATTTGTTTTTTTGGCAGAAAAACAGAGCCAACAGTTGTATGGAAAAAAAGATATTGAACTCATAGAGATGGTGACAACACAGATGGCGATAGGTATAGATGGTGTTCGTACAAAAGAATTGGCAAAAAAAGACAAAGAGAAGATGATACAAGAGATACATGATGGCATAGGAGGAATTGCAACCAATATAAGCCTTATTTCGCAAATGGCCAAAGAATCAAATGATATGAACTACCTGTCACAAAGTGTATCAACTATCTCAGAGCTTTCAAATGATGCAGTCTTTGAGATACGGTGTATCTTGCAAAGTTTAGATATTAGTACATCAACATTTCAAGAGTTTATAGATACGCTTCGTCGGTATGCAGCAACGATGTTAGAGCCCCATCATATTTTATTTAAGCTCAACGAAGAAAATACAAATCCAGGGTATATTCCAAGTGCCGTTGTGACTTTAAATATTTTTCGGATTTACAGAGAAGCGTTAATCAACGTTATTAAATATGCCCATGCAACAGCCGTTGAGTCTTTCGTGCATGTATCGCCTGAGCACTTTACCCTGATGATAAAAGACAACGGCACAGGTTTTCAGGATAGGCAGGAGGGGCGAGGCATACGGCACATGCATCAAAGAGCCAAAGAGATTGAAGCTGACATATCACTTATTTCAAACAATGGTGTAGAGATTGTACTCGATATTACACTGATGGACATCATGGAGGAGCGATGAAAGTTTTTATCGTTGAAGACAATGAATTGCTTTTAAAAAACCTAGAGATACTTCTCTCTGGCGAAGAACAGATTGAAGTTGTAGGTACATCAAATAATGCCGAAGAAGCACTTGCGAAATTAAAAGAGAGTGAAGCCGAAATACTTATTACTGATTTGGGACTTCCGTGCATGCAAGGAGTAGATCTGGTATCTGCAGTTAGAACAGATTTTGTAGACTTGCAGGTGATTGTCAATACAATTTCAGAAGATAGCCAAACAGTATTTGATGCAATACGCGCCGGTGCTTCAGGGTATATGCTAAAAGGTTCTTCTCCTAGAGATTTGATTGCGGCATTGTTTGAACTTTATGAAGGCGGTGCTCCCATGAGTCCACGCATCGCTAGAAAAGTGATAGCACAAATGCACGAAAATATTCACACTGATGAGTTTCTTTTGAGTTATCGGGAGAAAGAAGTTTTGCAACTCATTGAACAAGGGTTTAGCTATATGGAGTGCGCGAAAAAATTATCTATCAGCAGACACACAGTTAATAGTCACATCAAAAAAATATACCAAAAACTCCACGCCCAAAATAAAACTGAAGCCCTCACAAAAGCGAAGCAAAAGGGCATTATTTAACCCTTCCTATCCCTTAAAAATCACTATACTTCGCTATTGAATACAGCACGTTACTCTGATACTATATTTTTATTGATGTGTATTTTGCAATCATCAATCAAATCAATTTCGAGGTGTAAAATGCTTAGAGTAAAAAGTTTTAGTTTAGTATTATTGGGATCTTTATGGGCTTTAAATGGATGTGGCAGCGGGGGAAGTGGCGGTAGTTCTACTCTATCTGATGGAAATGGAACAGGTATCGGTGGAGGAGATGTAAATTCAACCAAAGGATATCTCATAGATTCTCCTGTAGTAGGAGTTGCGTATGAGTGCGGTGCTATTACGGGAGTGACGACACAAACAGGTGAGTTTGCTTGCTCCACAACACCGGTGACCTTTAAAATCGGTGAGTGGGTAATCGGTACGATTAATCAATTCACTGCAGATGGAAAAGTGTTTCCGCAGGATCTCGTTGGTGTTGCAAGAGACAATTTCACGGACCCGAAACTTATACTTCTTACAAGAGTACTGCAATCTTTGGATGATGATGGCAATATCTTGGAGGCGATTACGATTCCTGTCCAAACTGCTGCTAAGTTTAATACCAATGCCAATACTGCAACTACTGCAGAAGAATTGGCTGCTATTGCAGGTGTGACACTGCCCTCTGTAGAGGATGCGATTGCACATCTTAAAGAAGAGATTGAGAAAAATCAAGAAGACCCAGATGTAACGGGCGGAGATGATCTTGGGGAGAATGAGACAGTTGCAACAATTCCTGCTGCTATCGTAGGGTCATATACTTACACATTCCATGAAGAAAAAAGCGGTTCAGGTATCACTGATGGAACAAGCACAACTTTTGTTGTTGGAGCTGACGGTGTGTTGACTATCGATGGCAAGACTACACTAAGCAACCCTGTACTTTACAGAGATAACCCGCATGAAGCAATCTGGCTTGATCATGAAAAGAAACTTCAGTATGCACTCTCCTCTTTGGTCGATGGTACTAGGGAGATCAATGTTGGCACAGATGTGCACTATGACCAAGCTGGATTTGTTTACTACGGTCAATATAGGGACGCGAGCAACCCTACCCCGGGGACAGATACAGAAGCACCCAAAGTAGTCGTGCCTACAAGCATCACTATAAATG
>DYTF01000007.1:19602-20755 GCA_020726105.1 Sulfurovum sp.
GGGACAGATACAGAAGCACCCAAAGTAGTCGTGCCTACAAGCATCACTATAAATGTAACAGATGATGCAGGTATTCCTAAAAGCAATCAAGAAATAGTAGCATTTCTAGCTGCGGCTACCGCAACAGATAATGTGGGTGTGGTTGGTACAGTGAGTAATGATGCACCATCAGTTTTCCCTGTTGGTCTAACTTCTGTGACCTTTACAGCTGTAGATGCGGCAGGTAACAAAGGTACCGCAAAAGCAGGTGTCACTGTAAACAAAATATCAGTTACACCCTCTGGAGTGAGTTTTGTGCCCAAGCAACCAGTTTACCCGCAGGTCATTCTTGAAAAAGGGTTAGATTTGCGCGACAAGATTGTCTCATTGTATGCTGAAGCCAGACCTACTTTTCAAGCTGCACTAACAATAGATACAAGTTTATTTGAACAGAAAGCTATTCAGGTATATTATTCAAACAATACGTATTACACTGAACTGACACGAGAGATACAAGAGGGTGATAATAAATATTATAGGCTGACAATCACTGTAGATATGGGTGCTGACAAAGAGTTTGACGGTGGAGATGATGAGATTATAAGCTATAGTGCAATTGGTCAGCGTTACTCAGCCAATTTTACAGGCAAGGGGGCAGATGGTAAATGGCTTACTTCTGATGATGTGGTTGACTTTGTCCTTAATGCACAAAGTTCTACGGAAACATTTTCTTATACAGATGCCAATGGATACAAACTAACTATTACTGGTAAAATAAATGCTGGAGCAGACCAAGTACTGATGACTGAAGATGATAAGCCTCTTGCATATGGAATCTCTACGCCAGCCACACAAGAGGCCGTAGCTGCTATTACTGTGTTTAATGGCGCAGGTGCTGACAACAAGTGGCTTACTGCTGATGATGCCATTAGGGAGCATACTATTTCGAGAGCTAAACCAGACAATCAAAGCTACCAGTCTCTAACCTTCAACAATAAAGGTACTGATGGAGAATGGTTTACCTTAGATGATGTATTGCTGGCATATACTGCAGGTGTGTTCAATGATGCCAATAAACTCGAGTACACCGCGATTTATGTGAGTAGTGGGTCTGATGGAGTGTGGTTTAATGCCGATGATCCGATCCTATCACAAATCTATTTTGCCTATGATG
>DYTF01000007.1:20855-36178 GCA_020726105.1 Sulfurovum sp.
GCTGACGATACCCAAAACCAAGTTAAATATGAGACAGCCTTGGATGCAAATGGCAATGTCGTTTATAGAGAAATGTTCAGTTACTACGATGCATTTAAGTATGATGCACAAAATAGACTTATGGGGACTGTAACCGTGAGAGAAGAAAACTATGGCAGTGATGGCATCAGAAGAACTGCGGATGATATCGCTACAGGAGGATGGATACAATACTATAATGCGGATGTTAAGATAGAAAGAAAAGATTTCTTGCTCTCTATTGGTGAAGATGGCACATGGTTTACAGAGGATGACACTTACTCGGGAGTAGAAAAAACAACCTTTAATGCGCAAGGCGATATAGACCAAATCATGACTTTTAATGCCAAAGGGGCAGATGAGACTTGGAATACTTCGGATGATGTACTACAAACTCGAAAACAATTTTCATATGATGCAAATAATCGTTTGCTGGATGAAGTCACTTATGCAGACTCTGGTGAGGATAACACATGGTTTACGCAAGATGATGTGGAATCAGCCAGAACCCAGATCCGCTATGATGATGTAACGCAAACACGCACAGATTTGCCTTCTGCATCATTTGGAGAAGATGGAGAATTTGGTACTTCGGATGATGTCATAGGTGGTTATGGTGCCGTTCGGAAGATATATACACTTCAAGACGGTGAGGGACAGATTATATATAGTAACGCTGGCGAAGATGGTTTATGGTTAACTGAAGATGATGTAATTAGTGCTTATTATTACTATGAATATGATGCTCAAGGAAGAGATACAATCTCCTATACTCTAAAGTCAATAGGAGCCGATGGACTATGGTTAACCGAAGATGATGAAGGGTTATTTTTACGACTTTCTACACACAGTGCAGATATAAATTATGTTACGGAAACTAGATATGATTTAGGTGAAGATGGTCGAGGGCTTACTGCGGATGACACAAAAAAAAGTCAAAGATTGCAAGGTAGTTTACCGGCTAATTTGTTCTAACGCAAAAAACAAATAGGATTATTTAAGACTAAATTTATCCTATTTAAGCCATAATCTTATGTTAAAAAAATAAAAGGACTAAAATATGGCAACAGTAACATTTAAAAATGACATCGTGTGTAATCTTGCTGGTACACAAATCAATATAGGTGACATAGCGCCCGTAGTTACAGTAGTAAACTGTAACCCAATGCTTCAAAATGAGACAATCGGTGGAGAAGGTAAAGTTCAACTCGTTGTTGCAGTTCCTTCACTAGACACAGGTGTTTGTGATGCCGAGACAAGAAGATTTAACGCTGAAGCGGCTTCACTAGAAGGCGTAGAAGTGATTACTGTGTCTCTGGATTTGCCATTTGCAGCTGCTAGATGGTGTGGTGCTGCTGGAATCGAAAACATTAAAGTATGTTCAGACTTTAGAAGCAAAGATTTCGCAAATGCTTATGGCGTACTTTTGGCAGACGGACCATTGGCTGGCATTATGGCAAGAGCTATATTTGTAGTGGGTAAAGACGGCAAGATTGCCTACAAACAAGTTGTATGCGAGATCACAACTGAACCAGATTATGAAGAAGCACTGGCTGCTGCAAAAGCTGCTTGTTAACCCTTTTTTAGCTTTATGCCTCTCTTAGAAGAGGCAAGCTAGCACTTCTTTCTGCCCCTCTCCTTATTTTCTCTATATCTATTCTGTGCTAAAATAATAATTATATATTAAAGGATTATGCGTTCAGATGAGACATGTTTATGTATTTATAGTGTTAGTATTTTTTTTAGCTGGCTGTAGTGATGAGAGTTTGGATTTGCCATCTGAGGTCGAAGGAGATCGTTATGCACTCAAAGGGTGCGAAGAAGAGTTGCTTGAGGCAGAAGACTTTGTGCAGCAAGAGAGTATTGATAGGATTGTTGTGGTCAAAAAAGAGCGTAAAATGTATTTGTATAAAGACGATAAAGTTCAAAGTATCTTACCCATCTCTTTAGGAAAAAATCCTTTAGGTGCCAAAGAAAAGAAGGGAGACAACAAAACCCCTGAAGGAGAATTTTGGATTTCAAGAAAACTGTGCTCTCCTAAGTATTATCGCTCTCTCTGCATCTCTTACCCTCGCCCAGAAGATAGAGCCAAGGCTACCAAAAAAGGGCTACATCCAGGGGGAGATGTGACCATTCATGCTCAACCTGCATGGAATGCGAGCGGCAAAGGGGACAACTATACCTTGACACAAAACTGGACGCATGGTTGTGTCGCCGTGACGAACGCAGATATGAAAAAGCTATGGTATGCTGTTCGAGAAGGGGTTCCGATTGTCATACAGTAGAGGTGCACTCTGAGATATACACAAAAACAAATCGATAGATTTAACCGACAAAAGTATATTGTTGAGCTTGAAAAAATCTCTAAAAATCTTTTTCGTATGTTTAGAGACGAGCAGGTACTTGCTTTAGATTTTATAGTGAAGTTCAAACAACTTAAAAAAAAGTTTGACGAAAAAGAAGCAGTGCACCTTGAGTCAGAATATCATCAGCAGCTTAAAGCGTACATCGAAGAATTGTATGCGCAGACCTGCCTAAGTGAGGAGATGGATGATGCGGTATTTGAATCCATGAGAGAAGTGCAAACAAGCAGACTCAACCGTTTACAAAAGCTTAAAAACAGAACTTCTTACAAGAAAGACAAACATAAAAGTGGCGCTCGCGATGAAGATTGGGGATAATGAAATGCCAAAGGAGAAAGCATGAAAAAAAAATGGGCACTGATGGTAGTAATTTTGGCATGGATGATGACAGGATGTGAGAAAAAAAGTGTTAATTTTGGGAAGTTAGACAAGACACCTTATGAGACCAAGGCGTGCATTCAAGAGCTTGCCAATGGGCAAGAGCTGGATGCTAAGCAGAAGTTTGACAAGCTAGTGGTATATAAGAAAAAAAGAAAACTCTATGCCTACAGGGAGGGAAAGATCGTGGAAGAATTTCGTATCTCATTGGGAAAAAACGGCGATAAAGGGAATAAGATACAAGAGGGTGACTACCGAACACCCATAGGCTCTTACTCTATCGTGCGAAAAAAATGCGATTCTAGACTCTATCGATCACTTCTAATCTCTTATCCAAGCGAAACAGACAAGGCAAGGGCTCGCGCAAAAGGGGTAAGCACGGGGGGCTACATAACGATTCACGGGCAGCCTAAGTGGAATGCGGATGGACGGGGAGATGAGTATACGCTTTCGTGTGATTGGACAGAAGGATGTGTCGCTGTACCTAACCGAGCAATGGATAGGCTTTGGAGAGCAGTTGAAAATGGGGTGTCAATCGAAATTTATGCTTAAGGGATTTTAAATACGATATAATTTAAAATAATATACGAAATTTAGCTTGGTTTGATAGATGTTGTATTAAGCTATCCAATACTATTAGTACAAGAAGGAGAACGAGATGAAAAGAGCGTGGGTATGGGCAAATTTGGCATTGATGGCAACATTTCTTATGGCAGGAGGAGATGTGTATCCTTCCATTAGCACCAATAGTGCCAATGGAGTGGCAAGCCTACCAAATGCCTCGTGTAGAAATGATAAAGTTTTTGTAGAGCCTGAGACTAAGTTGATGTGGCAAGATGAGCAATACACGGACAGAGAAGATGGCGCATATAAGCGCGAGTACTCTTCTGGGAAGGCCGGCAAATATAAGCATGCAGTTAGCTATTGCCAAACGCTGGATTATGCTGGGTACAATGATTGGAGACTGCCTACTTCCGAAGAATTAACCCATGTTCATTATGAAGAATTCAATCCTTTTGCGCATTATCGTGCATCAGATTATTGGACATCTACGCCAGCTGACGCTTCACGCTATTATGTTGTATTTACAGCAGATGCACATCCTTACAAGCGAAGCCCCAATGAGTCTAACTATATAAGATGTGTGCGTTGTGTAGGAGATAGTCAATTAAAGCCAGGAAGCATAAACATTAGATAATTTTCTTAAAGTATCTTGATCTCCTCTTGGAGATTGATAGCAAAGCGTTTAAATACGCTATCTTTTGCTGTATCAATCAAAAACCTAGCGTCCTCAAATGTTCCCTTCCCCCAGTTCACTAAAAAATTGGCATGCACATCGCTCCACTGCATGTCACCTTTTCGCACCCCCTTAAGTCCTGCTGCTTCGATGAGCCTTCCTGCATAGTCATTTGGAGGGTTTTTAAATGCAGACCCTGCACTCGCTTGGGAGGGTTGATTTGATCTTAGGTTGAGCAAGTCATCTAAAAGTACTTGATTGAACCCATGGCGTATTTCAAAGCGTGCATATGTGGCGATGCCACCCAGTTTGGCAAAGCGATACCCATGCTCTATTTCTTCTTTTAAAACCCATTTTTTGTTGATTTGGATAGAGTGTAAAATGTTAAATATCTCATAGGTTTTTACACCCGCATTCATGGCTAGCATGCCACCCAGTGTGCCAGGAAGTTTTGCACAAAACTCAAAACCGCCGATGTTATGTTTCTTGCCATAAGAAACAATCCGTCCCGTAGGCATCGCAGCCCCAATGGTGAGCATATGAGAATCCTCAGATATGGTAGCAAAGTCTTTGGAGAGCATCATCAAAGCAGGAGGATTGGGTGAGATGAGTAGATTATTCGCGCCACCAATGAGATATCTATCCTTAGGAGGAGTATCACCTTCTTCTATCATGAGTACTTCTGTGGGCTGCCCAACTTTGATACTCGAATAGCGAGAAAAATCAATAGTTTTAAGATACATTTAGCCCTGTCGTAGCGTTTGATATTCTTTGGGAATTAGGTAGGCTTCTGTATGCAAGGGTGATTCCCATAGCCCATGCCTAAAACCTATATCATAGAGTTTATCAAGTGCTTTGAGTTGCAAGGCAGAGAGCTCAATGGACTCTACCGAGGCGTACATCTCGAGATATTTGTTCAGTAGTTCATCTGAGATACGCACAAGATTTTCTTCTTGAAGTTTGGAGCAGAGTTCTTTTTTACGCACATTGGCTACTTTAACGCCATCGATGAGAATATTTTCTATGGCTATGGCTTTATGTAAAGGTAGACTTCTGCGTATTACCATGCCCCCAAGTGGCAAAGGAAGTCCTTCACCTGCAAGCTCAACCCAAATGTCCCAAAGCTCTTTTTCGACTTCAAGGCTACTGTTAAAATTTAAGATAGACTCATGGATGAGCACCCCCGCATCGACCTCTCCTGACAATACCGCATTTTCAATTTCAAGAAAATCCATATAAACAACTCTTGCCTCAGGGTAATAGATACGAAAAAGCATGGCATTGGTAGTGTGCTTGCCTGAAAGAGCTACTTTAAAGTTTCGTTTCAGTGTTTTATCTTTTAGGCGTATCAGTTTGGGGCCATACCCTTCGCCAAAGCTGACGGCCGTGCGTAACAATGCATACTCTTCTTTAATGAGCGGATACACACCAAAACTAATAGCAGAGACATCGTAAGCACCTTTGAGCGCTTCAACATTGAGCGTCTCAATATCTAAGCCAGTATTTTCAAAGATATACTCTTTGGTGTCAACCCAGCCAAACTTAATAGCAAAATACATAAAAATATCATCTGCATCGGGCGAATGGGCTAAGCGTAGTGGACTCATAGGTTAAAGGCTCTCTTATAAAATATAAATGCATTTTAGCATGGTTTCTATTTGGGGTAACTTTGGATGCAGCATGAAAAAAAGTATGTCAATTTGACATTTTTTAAGAATGGAGGCACGAAACCTATTAGAATGGTGTTAGAATTCAACATTAAGGCTAAGGAAACGACAATGGCAATGGACGCAAACAAACAAAAAGCACTCGATATGGCAATCAAACAGATAGATAAAACTTTTGGCAAGGGCACACTGATGCGACTAGGAGATAAGGCGTTTGAGCCAATTGAGGCCATTTCGACTGGTTCACTTGGCTTGGATATGGCTCTAGGGATTGGCGGTATCCCTCAGGGTCGTATTGTTGAAGTATACGGGCCGGAGTCTTCGGGCAAAACGACATTGGCACTGCAAACCATAGCATCTGCACAAAAAAACGATATGGTGTGTGCTTTTATTGACGCTGAGCATGCCTTGGATGTTGTGTATGCCAAAAATCTAGGTGTAGATACGGACAATCTACTTGTTTCTCAGCCCGATTTTGGAGAACAGGCACTGGATGTTTTGGAGACCCTAACACGCTCAGGCGCAGTTGATTTGATAGTGGTTGACTCTGTGGCTGCTTTAACACCAAAGAGCGAAATCGAAGGCGACATGGGCGATACGCATGTGGGGCTTCAAGCAAGATTGATGTCGCAAGCGCTTCGTAAATTGACCGCTATTTTGCACAAGACCAATACAACCGTTATATTTATCAACCAGATTCGTATGAAAATAGGCACTATGGGGTATGGTTCTCCTGAGACAACAACGGGTGGTAATGCATTGAAGTTTTACTGTTCGGTGAGGATTGATGTACGCCGTATTGCAACACTCAAACAAGGTGAGTCTTCCATAGGGAACCGCGTGAAAGCAAAAGTGGTGAAGAACAAAGTTGCGCCGCCGTTTAGACAGGCAGAGTTTGACATCATGTTTGGAGAGGGTATCTCGTTTGTAGGGGAGCTGATTGATTATGGCGTAAAGCTTGACATCATAGACAAGTCTGGCGCATGGTTTTCGTACGGATCTGAGAAATTGGGGCAAGGAAAAGAAAATGCAAAGATAACCATCAAAGAAAATCCTGTGCTTATGGCTGAACTTGAAAGTAAAATCAAAGAAGCACTTGGCTGTGGAGCATTACTGACTGTAGATGAGAGTGAAATGAGCGAAGAAGATTGATATTTTTGTCTAAGTTTGCGAGTGAATAAAACATGCAAGCATACATTTTTTTCTTAATTCCATTTTGGACTAGAATACTCATTGAGGTATAGGGTAAAATTCGATAAAATAGAGCAGCAAGCATATTAGCACCAAGTGGAAAAAGGATTAAAGATGGTTTATATTGATGAGATTGTAGCAAGTGAAGTGATGGACAGCAGGGGAAATCCTACCGTTAAAGCAACAGTAACACTGAGTGACGGGACAGTAGAAAGTGCTATTGTGCCAAGCGGAGCGAGCACAGGAAAGCGTGAAGCACTGGAACTTAGAGACGGCGGAAACCGTTATATGGGTAAAGGCGTACTGCAAGCGTGTGAAAATGTCAATGGTCCCATTTGTGATGCACTGTTGGGACTCAGTCCTTATAATCAAGCAGAAATTGACTTAATCATGAAAGAGACGGATGGAACAGAGAATTATTCTAGCTTAGGTGCTAATGCTGTGTTAGGTGTATCTATGGCGGTAGCACGCGCCGCTGCAAAAAGTATGGGCATGCCCCTATATCGTTATTTGGGTGGAGCAAATGCTGTCGTGATGCCCGTACCAATGCTGAACATCATCAACGGCGGTGAACATGCAAATAATTCTGTAGACTTTCAAGAATACATGATTATGCCAATAGGATTCGATAGGTTTTCAGAAGGGCTTCGTGCGTGCGCTGAAGTGTATCATACGCTTAAAAAAATTATTGATGGCATGGGTGAAAGTACAGCTGTGGGAGACGAAGGTGGATTTGCACCGAACCTTAAGAGCAATGAAGAGCCTGTAGAGGTCATCATGCAAGCCATTGAAAAAGCAGGCTATAAACCTGGAGAGCAGATGGTGATTGCGCTTGATGTGGCAGCCAGTGAGCTAATCAATGAGGAAGGGCTGTATGTGTTGAAGTCTGAAAACAGAAAAATTACAAGCTCTGAATTGATTGCCTATTATGCCGATATGTGCAGCAAATATCCCATTGTCTCCATAGAGGATGGATTGAGTGAAGATGACTGGGATGGCTGGAAAGAGCTGACAGAGGTACTTGGCGACAAAGTGCAACTGGTCGGTGATGATTTGTTTGTGACCAATGTGGCAATTTTGGCTGAAGGAATCGAAAAAGATATAGCCAACGCTATTTTGATTAAGCCAAATCAGATAGGAACAGTCTCTGAGACCATGCAAACTGTGCGTCTTGCCCAGCGAAATGGGTATAAATGTGTGATGTCTCACCGCTCAGGTGAGAGTGAAGATACCTTTATTGCCGATTTTGCAGTGGCACTGAACACAGGTGAAATCAAAACAGGTTCAACCGCGCGTTCTGATAGAATTGCAAAATACAACAGACTACTTGAGATTGAAGCCGAATTAGGTCAATTTGAGTATTTGGGCGCATCTTTGTTTAAGAAGTGATATAATTGACTCATGGGGATTGCTAGAAAAAAAGAGAGTATCGCAGGATTATCACTAAAGACATTTCTAGTGACAATGATTGGGATTCTTTTTTTTGGTATCTATGTGGGGGTGCTGATATATGGTGAGAATTCACTGACAATCTTGAACCAACTAAGAGAAAAAAAGCAAAGCCTAGTTAATGAAAAAGAGAGACTAAAGAGTGACAATCAAAGACTGCAAAAAGAGTATTTTGAATTAAAACAATTAGAACCAAAGGAGTAATGATGAGACGGTATTTAGTGATAACGATAGTCATGATGCTGACTGAATTTGGATATGCTTCGACACTATCAGCTACATTTCAGAAGATGGAAAAAGAGGAGAAAGCGTTTCTTGATACCATAAAAGAAGCAGAAGCTTCGGATAAACAGGAAGAAAAACCGTTAGAAGCAACAATGCCAGAAATCAATACCACCGTATCTGAAACCCCTCAAGAGCAAAAAGAAATTATTAGCACTTCAGAGTCAAATAGCAGTGAAAAGAACAGCACAGCAGAGCGTAAAAATGAAGATGTGGCTCAAAAAACTATTCTTGAGACGAAAGCCAAAGAAGCGTTAAGAGAAAAAGAGGCCATGCTTCAAGAGATTAAAGCCAAAAAAGACGAACTTGAAAAAGCAAAAGCTGAAAAGGCGCGTATTGTAAAAGAGCAACAAGAAGAAGCGAAGCGTCAAGTTGAAGTATACGAAAAACAAAGAGCTAAAAAACTAGCACAAGAGAAAAATGAAAAAAATAGTAAAATAATCATAGAAAAAAAACCAGCCACTCAAACAGACAAGACTGTGAAAAATACAGATAAAATAGAAGACATTAATGTAACCCGCGAAGCGCAAGAGGCAAAAGAAGTAGCCGACAAAGCTTACCTAGAAGCAGTTCGAGAGATGAAGAAAGAAGAGTAGCCTCTTTGAAAAATCTTTTCTTGCAGACTCACAGCATAAGTGCAAGCAAATTTGCCTGTTAGTGACAGGCTGTAGCGATACTTAGTCCAAGGGCTTCTAGCATACTTATATCAGAGCGAGCGTCTATCCCCTCGGTTGTGAGATAATTTCCTATCACCATTGCATTTGCGCCTGCTTCAAACATCAGTGCCTCGTTTTGATTAAATAAGAGTTCCCGTCCTCCTGCCACCATAAGTAGTTTGTCTTCACCTAAGAGTGCACGGGCTTTTTTGATGATGGCTAGGGCTTCCTCAAGGTTTATGTTTCTTGTTTGTATGGGAAGTGCGGGGTTGGGATGATAGAAATTGAGAGGGGTGGATTCTGGAGAAAGAGAAGCGATAGCACTCAGAAGTGCATCTCTGTCTTCAGTGGTTTCGCCCATACCGAAAATACCTCCAGAGCAGAGTGCTAACCCGACTGATTTGACATTTTCACAGGTCTCATAGCGTTCACTCCATGCATGTGTGGTGCAAATCTCTGCGTAGTAGCGTTCGGAGGTTTCAAGATTGTGGTTGTAGCTGTCTATGCCATGGTTTTTAAGATACCTCAGTTGTTCTTGATTAGCAGTACCATTACAGGCAATCAGATTCAGTCCCTCAATCTCACCCTTGATGGCCTGTGCAGCGCGCGCCACAAAGTCCACTTTCTTATCATCAAGACCTTTGCCTGCGGTGACAAGACAGTAGCCCAACGCGCCGTTGGATTTTGCAACTTTGGCTTCTAGGACGATTTGCTCGATGCTTTTATAGTTGTAACGCTCTATGTCGGCATGATAGCGTACACTTTGTGTGCAAAATTTACAATCTTCTTGGCAAGTCCCGCTTAGGACATTATTGATGGCACATAAAAAAATCTGTTTCATGGTGATTACTTAGCCTCTTCTTTGTATTTGCACTTAAAGCATTCGTGTACTTCACCGCTTTTGAGTGTTTTTTTACCCATGGTATAGTCGCATTGTGGACACTTTTTATCTATAGGTTCAAAATTCGCGATAAATTTACACTTAGGGTAATTGACACAGCCAAAAAATTTGCCTCTTTTGCCTTCTCTTTCTTGCAGTTTTCCTTTGCACTCAGGACAGGGGACACTGAGTGTTTTGGCAGGTTCAAGAGATTTTGCATTTTTGCATTTAGGATACGCAGAACAAGCAAGAAACTTGCCTCTTTTGGAGTCTTTGATGACCATCACCCCGCCACATTTGTCACACTTCTCATCCGTCTCTTCAGGGCCTTCTATCTCTGTACCATCTGTGTTTTTGGTGTATTTACATTTAGGAAAATTACTACAGGCGATAAATTCACCATACCGCCCTTTGCGTAAAAGCAGCTCAGAGTCACATTTGGGGCAGTTTTCTCCCGTAGGAGTAGCTACCTTGAGGCTCTTAATCTTCGCTTTTCCTTCTTCTACTTTGTGTAAAAAAGGAGTGTAAAAAGCCTTAAGAATGGTTTGCCAATGGGTTTGTCCCTCTGCTACTTCATCCAGTGTCTCTTCCATGTTCGCCGTAAAACCACTATCAACTATCTCGGGGAAATGCTCTTCTAGCATCTGCGTCACTGTAAAGGCAACTTCGGTGGGATGAATGCGTTTTTGTTCTATCTCGATGTAGCTACGCGCTTGTAGTGTCGTTACGGTGGGCGCATAAGTACTCGGACGCCCGATGCCCAAAGACTCTAGTTTTTTAATGAGACTGGCTTCATTGTAGCGTGCAGGCGGTTCTGTAAAATGCTGCTCTTGTTTGATGCTATCCATCGTGACTGCTTGCGCTGGTGTGAGTTCTGGTAGTAGTTTGTCTTTTTCTGTATAGCCTGTTACTTTATAAAAACCATCAAAAAGCAACTTTCTGCCACTTGCCTTAAAGGTGCATTTGTCGCCTTTGAACAGAAGCGTTTGGGATTCCATTTCGGCTTCTGTCATCTGGCAGGCTAAAAAGCGGTTATAGATGAGTTTATAGAGTTTTAGTTCATCCACATTCAGGTAGTTTGCTGCCAATTTTGTATCAAACTCAATCATGGTAGGGCGTATGGCTTCGTGCGCTTCTTGCGCACCTTTTGCTTTACTGCTATAGTACTTGGGTTTTTCGGGAAGGTACTTCTGCCCAAAAGTTGTTTTGATGTATTCTCGTGCAGACGCTACGGCTTCTTTTGCAAGATTGAGAGAGTCTGTTCTCATATAGGTGATAACCCCGCTCGTTCCTTTGTCTGTTTTTACGCCCTCGTAGAGTTTTTGTGCGACCATCATCGTTTTTTTAGGTGAAAAGCCCAGTTGGGTGGAGGCTGCTTGTTGGAGTGTAGAAGTCATAAAAGGTGGAGGCGTTTTGGTTTTTCTTTGGGTTTTTTCAAGTGAGGCAACCGTAAATGATTCTGCTTTGGCAGAGGCGACGATTTGTGTCGCGACTTCTTCGGTTTTGATGGTCAGTTTATCTATTTTGAGCCCATCATAGTCATAAATGGAGGCTTCAATATCTTTTTCAAACAGTGCATCAATTGTCCAAAACTCTTCAGGCACAAAAGCTTTGATTTCTCGTTCTCTGTCCACTACCAGTTTAAGCGTAGAACTCTGCACTCTACCGGCACTCAGTCCCTTTTGTATCTTGCTAGCAAGTAGTGGAGAGAGCTTGTAGCCCACTATACGGTCAAGCAGTCTTCTGGTTTGCTGTGCATCGACCGAGTGCATATCGACTTTTCGGGGGTTTTCAAGTGCATGTTGTATGGCGGTTTTGGTAATCTCGTGAAAAACAATGCGTGGCAACTCAGTAGGCTCTTTGCCTATAGCCATAGCAATATGATACCCGATGGCCTCACCCTCGCGGTCCTCATCGGTTGCGATATAGACAGTCTCGGCTTCTTTGGCAAGTTTTTTGAGCTCTTTTACAGTTGGGTTTGCTTCTCTTGGAATCGAATATTTGGGGACAAGATCACCTGTTTTATCGTCAATATCAATACCAAAAGTGCTTTTGGGTAAATCGCGAATATGACCTTTAGATGCGATGACCTTGTACTCTTTGCTGAGGAAATTTGTAATGGTTCTTGCTTTAGCAGGGGACTCGACTATAATTAAATTTTTCATCTAGGGATATCTATCCTTCATACGGTGGTATGGATTTTTGGCATTGTAACACAAAAGAGGGTAAAATAAAGAGGAGTGTATTTATTTTAGGTGAGTATAATGTAAGATAAAGGGCTCTAAGGGTGTGTGCACTATTTGGTATTATTGGTCATTATGAGGTAAATCAAGCCCAAAAAGCATTTGATATGCTTGCGCATAGGGGCGGTGATGAACGGGTGGTTATGGCTATGGAGCAGCGTTTTTTGGGTCTGCATCGTCTTGCTATCACCACTATTACTCAGCCTTTTGCGACACCGACTGCTTTTGATGAAACGACCATTCTTCTTAATGGCGAGATTTATAACTACCAGCAACTGGGCATCACGCTAGGGATGCATGGCGTATCCGAAACAGAAGTACTCCATGCAGTATACGCCAAATGGGGAGATGATTTTGTGCAACATCTTAGGGGGATGTTTGCGATTGCCATCGTGGAGGGGCTAAGGGTCAAACTGTTTCGTGACCCTTTGGGTAAAAAACCACTTTTTTATAGCCTCCAAAAAGGTCAATTTATCTTTGCAAGTGAGATGAAAGCCATTTCCCCCCTTACCCCTTTACGCTTTGATAAAACGATTTTGCCGACTTATCTCTCTTTTGGCGCGGCACTCTATGACAAGAGTTTTGGCACAAACATCTATCAGGTAGAAGCAGGACAGTGTGTTTTTTTTGATGGCACAACGGAGACGATAGAGAAAAAATCGCACGAAGTTTTTTTGAAACCACTAAGCTTGATGGAAGATGCAAATGAAGCTGAAGTGTTACTTGAGGGCACATTATTGGACGCGGTGAGGTTGCGTGTGCCAAGTGAAGCCCCTTATGCTTGTTTGCTTTCAGGTGGACTTGACTCGTCTCTTATCAGCGCCATGGCAACACATTTTTCATCTGTGCATACTTTTAGCATCGGGTATGAGGGGTATGAGAAATATGATGAACGCCCTTACGCCAAAATAGTCTCTGAGCATATCGGTTCGACGCATCATGAAGTGGTGTTTAGTAAAGAGGCATTTTTACAAACAGTTGATGAGGTAGTCTCTTTGTTGGACGAGCCATTGGCAGACCCTGCCATGTTTCCTTTGTACTACCTCATGAAGGCTGTACGCAAAGAGGAGATTAAGGTTGTGCTTACGGGTGATGGCAGCGATGAGTTGTTTATGGGGTATAGAACTTACAAAGAGTTTGATGCACTGGAGAAGTTAAGTACGCTGAACCAGAAGGGATGGCTGGAGCATTATTTTAAAACACATTTTTCGATGCACAAAGAGTGGGAATGGCATAAGCGTGCCTTTGAAGGCAGTATGGTGTTTCGCTCAAGCGCAGAGGTGTTTACAGATTTGCAACAAAACAGACTGTTGCGCCAAAACATCAAAGAGAACACTTCTGCAAAAACATTGCAGCCTTACCGTGATGCATTTGAGTCTAGTGGCTATACTTCTAGTGTGGACTGGCATAGTTATCTGGATATAAAGGTGATGCTGGGGGCTGTCTTTTTACGCAAACTAGACAGGATGAGCATGGCACATAGCATTGAAGCCAGAAGTCCTTTTTTAGATAAGGAAGTTGTAGATATGGCATTTTCTTTCGCGCCCGAACTTCGTGCGCCTACTGCTCCAAAAGCCTTGCTGAAGCGTATCGCGGCACGGTATCTGCCAGAAGAGATAGTCAATCGTAAGAAAAAAGGATTCAATTATCCTTATGTGGAGTGGCTGCATGAGAGCGGTGAGCTAGAAGTGCTTGGGCGGGTGCAGGCAAAACTGCACTTGTTTAGAGAGGAGGAGCTTGCGATGTATCTGGAAAAGTCAAAACAGGGTATGTTTAAGCAGCATCTCTTTTCGCTCTACATACTGTGTAAGTGGCTCGAGAAAAAAGAGATATAACCCTCTTATGCCTTGCTTTGGGCTTTTTTGTTTTCCCACATCGAGTGCAAAAAAGCCAAGGCGATTAGCCCGATACCAATAGTGCCTGTCACAATCTCGCTGACATGTACATTGATTTTAATCAGCATGATAATCGCCAAGATACCAATGGCATAATGTGCGCCATGTTCAAGATAGCGAAAAACAGAAAGTGTTTTGTGTTCTACAAAATAGAGTGTAAGGCTTCGCACAAACATCGCACCCACACCAAGCCCTATCATGATGATAAAGATATTGCTCGAAAGTGCAAATGCACCGATAACGCCATCAAAACTAAAACTCGCATCAAGCACCTCAAGATATATAAATCCTGCGATACCACTTCTAACAGTATCTGAAGAGAGGAAGTGGTCTAGCATGCCAAGCAATGAATGCAGTAAAACGCCATACATGAATGCCAGCAAGACGGTAAAATCTTGCGTGATTTGTCCTAAAATAATGCCCACCAAGATGGCTACCATCAGTTCAATGTTTGAGACGGCAGAAGCGTGTTTAAGCATACGAGAGTCTTCGATGAAACCGACCCATTTAACCTCTCGTTCTTCAAAAAAGAAATCCAAAAAGACCATGAGCAAAAATGCGCCACCAAAGGCAAAAATACTATGCTCGGCACTTTTAAGCGCTTGTTCGTAAACCGAGGGTTGATGCATTGCCACATCTAATGTCTCAAAAAGTCCCATCCCCGTCACGATGGCAACAATGGCCAATGGAAAAACCAAACGCATACCAAACACGGCGATAGGAATACCAAAAAGGATAAACCGTTTTTGCCATACAGGATCCATCGTCTCAAGCACCTTGGCATTGACAACGGCATTGTCAAAAGAGAGGGAGACTTCAAGAATGATGAGCAAAAAAGTAATATAGATAGCAGAAAAACCGCCTAAAAAGTAAGCAGCAATGACTCCGATTGCCAATATGAGAAACGAACTGTAAAAATACCGCATAAACACCCCTTTAAAATTGATGCGAAATTATAGCGGTATTTTCTGTAGGCGAGTCTAGCTTTTTTTGAGAATGCGTGGAAGTGTGATGCCAGTTTGGCTTTGGTACTTGCCTTTTCTGTCACTGTAGGTTGTCTCACA
>DYTF01000007.1:36278-39080 GCA_020726105.1 Sulfurovum sp.
GGCACGATGCACACTTCGCCTTTGAAATCTACGACATTGTTCTCACTAAAGTCTTTAGGGTCGACGATGGAGGCATTGATGTTGGTGAAGATTTTAAACTCATCGGTGACACGGATGTCATACCCGTAAGAGCTCAGTCCATAACTCACAACCCCTTCTCCTACTAGTCCTTCACAAAATGGGCTTATCATTGCTTCATTTAGTGATTTTTCGCGTATCCATTTGTCGGATTTTAATCCCATGTGTTTCCTTTGTATGTCGTATTATCGTATGTGCTGAATGTCTGCATTTGTTTTAAGCTTTTCAAAATAATCTTTGACTGCTTTTGTTTGTTGTTCTTGCTTCCATCGTGCACCAATTGCACCTTTGGCTGCTTCAAACGGCATAGTTGCTTGCCCTTCTTTTGCCAATACCTGATAACTAATGAAGCGGTCTCCTGCGTTAAATGGACGCGTAAAAGAGCCATCTTGTGTTTGCAGGATGCTTCCTAGCAAAGTGGGTTCTAGGTCTTTGGTTGTCTTCGTAAGCGAGGTGCTTTTGATGCCTTTGGTGTCTTTAGTTTGAAGAAATTTTTTCATGGCAGCTTCGCTGGGTGCGCTATATTCGGTCAATTTGACAGAACTAGGTACAATAAACTCATCTTTGTGTTGTGCGTAATAGGTCTTAAGTTCTTCTTCGCTGGGTGTCGGGATGGATTGTGCGATATTTTTCTGAAAAAACTTCTCTCTTCTTATCGCGTCTTTAACACTTGAGCGATATTTGTCCCAAGATGTCCCTTGTTCTTGTAGGATTTTTTTCATTTTGGCAAGGCTAAGATTATTTTGTGTGGCGATGGCTTCTACTTTGACATCCACATCTGTATCGGCGACTTCGATGTCTTTCATGGCAGATTTTTGCAGCCTGTCTTGAATGAGAAGCGCGGTAGCCTGTTCTTTGGAGACACCCATCTGTTTTTGTACCGCAGATAGCTCCGCGACAGTCACAGGTTCACCCTCCACCACCAAAGCGATGCCATCTACCATCGCTGCCCCAGAGAGTGAAAAGAGTGTAGCGATTCCGAGCATAACAAGTTTTATCATAGTGTTTTCCGTTTCTGTGTTAAGTTGAAAATTATAACATAATCGTGTAAATGTAATATGAATGCTGTTTCGCTATAATCTTTTTACGACTAAATCACATGAAATGGTGCGAGCAAATGACCCACACAATCAAAAAACTAAGAAGTCTATTGAGCAAAAGAGACAAACAGGTGTTGGCGGGATTGTTGGTTTTTTCCATCTTTATATCACTCATAGAAACCGCTGGTGTCTCGGTGATTATGCCTTTTGTTGCCGTGGCAACCGATTTTGAGCTTATCAGAAACAATGTTTATTATGCAAGCGTATATCAGATGTTTGGGTTTGCAAGTGATGTCTCTTTTGTGGTCTCTTTTGGGATACTTTTAATCTTCTTTTATCTTTTTAGAAGCATCATCAATTTACTTTATTTTTATCTACTAAACCGATTTACGCAAGGCAGATACCATCTTTTGGCCTACAGACTTTTTGAGAACTATATGGGTTTACCGTATCAGGCATTTGTCGGTAGAAACTCATCTGCTATGACCAAAAACATCGTAAGCGAAGCGACAAATTTGACTAGCCTCATCTCGGCTGCTTTGTTGATGGTAAGTGAGATTTTTATCGTGGTGTTACTCTACGCTATGATGTTGTATGTAAATTATAAGATTACTTTTTTGCTCACGCTTATCTTGCTTGCTAATGCGATCTTGATGCTCAAATTTGTCTCGGGTAACATTAAAAAAGCGGGCGCGTTAAGGGCACAGGTGCAAGAGCGGTTTTATGAGATTATCAACCGAAGTTTCGGCAACTTCAAACTCATCAAGCTTCAGTCCAATGAGTCTAAAATACTTGAAGAATTTGCTGATGCAAGTTTTCAGTACGCACAGTCAAATATCACCAATACGACTTTGCAACAAGTGCCTAGACTGTTTTTAGAAGCGGTTGGGTTTGGCATCATTGTCTTTATTATTACCTATTTGGTGTGGAAATATGAAGATAACATCTCCAATGTTTTAGCACTGGTATCGATGTTTGTCTTGGCACTGTACCGCTTGATGCCCTCAGTAAACAGAATCTTAAACAGCTACAATCAAATCCTTTTTCACCATCACTCACTGGAGAGCATACACAGTGACCTCTCGTATGACAGCGAAGAGCTTGGAGGTGAAAAAGTGCTTTTTGATGAAGCGATAACCCTCAGCCATCTTTGCTTTGCATACGAAGAAGGCAAACCCATACTCCAAGATGTCTCACTCGTCATACCTAAAGGCGCAAAAGTTGCATTTGTAGGTGAAAGCGGAAGCGGCAAAAGCACACTGGTGGACATCATCATGGGGCTATACAAGCCTCAACAGGGAGAGATTTTAGTTGGTGTAAAACCTTTTAGTGACGCAAACATCAAGTCATGGCGTAGCCAAATAGGCTACATTCCCCAAAGCATTTATTTGTTTGATGGTACAGTGGGAGAAAATGTTGTCTTTGGCTTGCCTTATGATGAAAAAAAAGTCGATGAGGTACTCAAGATAGCCAAGATAGACGACTTTTTACGCACCAAAGCAGGGGCAAACACTCAAGTGGGCGAAGGTGGCATTTTGCTAAGTGGCGGACAAAAACAGCGCATCGCCATCGCTAGAGCCCTTTATGCCGACCCGCAGATACTTGTGCTTGACGAAGCCACTAGTGCACTTGATGGTGAAACAGAAGCCAAGATTATGGAGGAAATCTATACAATATGTAAAGA
>DYTF01000122.1 GCA_020726105.1 Sulfurovum sp.
TTCAACCGAATCTTAAAACGGTTTTAAAACGGATTACTAATATTTCCAACCGAATCTTCAACCGAGCTTCAAACGGATTTCCAACCGAGAAAAAGCGTCCGTTTGAACCGTTTGAAACGGTTTTTTTCTTAGCCGTTTGAAACGGAGTAGGGGGGTGACTGAAGAGCAAAAAAACTAAGAGAAAAATTTTAGCCATAACACTACCCTCTTTTGTCCAAAAATATTTCTAACTTTTTTTAGAGTAGTGTTTCGATTGGTAGCGATTGTGAGAAGTAGAGCGGTGATTGTTGGTGATTGTTTGCCGATGCAAAAGGGCAAAATCACCAATTAAGAAAGATACACAAAAAGAGTAAGGGCTTAAACTGAAGTCAAAAGTAGGGTACAATTCATTGCATCACTAACAAATCACTACTCTTTGTCAGTAGTAAAAAAAGTATTATCAATCCCTATGTGTATAGGATAAGGCACAGCTATAATACAGATTGCCTCTTTCCTCATCCGCCAATTCCTATTCTTGAAAGTTCATTTTTATAGATAATCTTCTCTTTTATCTCATCGGTATTATCAAACATCTTTTTTAGATACCTGATTCTAATCTGCATACACGCATTATGAAATACATTTTTTTCATAACAAATCAGATTTTTAAGACTTAAATATGTGTTTTCATACGCTACCTTGACATCATTACTGGTCATCAATGCCGACAATATCGCGACATAATCAGCATTAGCAAACATCCCCATATTAAGATAATCTTGTACATTTTGATAATATTCACTTCTCATCGATAGCGTATAAAATATATTATCCTCAACACTTCCATCTAAAAAATCATCTCTTGATGATATCTTTTTGATTATCTTGATATCCGTTTCAAAAAGAGTATTTATTAAGGGTTGATATTCAACATTGATAACCTCATCAAGTGAGGCTAAAAAATCTTTAGCCTCATTAACTCCATCTTTTTTAGAGAATGGGTCATCAAGATTCGTTTTAATGGCTATACGCTCCAACACAAAAGGAATTAACCTCTTTTGAGTGCCAACCCTCAAAAGCTCTTTAAATTCACCCTCACGGCTCTCTTTGATATAATCGCTTGGGTCTTTGCCATCAGATAAAAGAGCAACTCCACCATCAACCCCATTTTGAGAAAGAAGTATAGCCCCTTTTGTACTAGCTTCAAGCCCTGCTTTGTCTCCATCATAACAAAGAAGTACTTTAACTCCCAATCTTGCTATCATCTTCACATGATTTAAAGTCAATGCCGTACCCTGTGAGGCTACAATATTTTGTATCCCTACTTGCCAACACATCATAACGCACATCTGACTTTCTACAATGATAAGCCATTTTTTCGCTTTTGCTACATCTCTAGCCTTATCAAAATTAAAAAGAGTATTTGATTTTGAGAAATAATAACTCTCTTTGCTATTAATATACTTTTGCTTAGGATTTTCATCAAGTGACCTACCAGCAAACCCCACGATAGAGCCTATCGTATTTCGAATTGGGAAAGTTATCCTTTTGATAAATGGACTGTATAAACGACCTTGATACTCACCCAACAATCCCAACTCAACCAAAAGGGCTTTATCTAGCCTGTGTTCTGCATACATTGCTATTATCTTATCGTTTGTAGAGCCATAGCCTAGTCTAAAAGCCTTTATAGTCTCCATGCTAAAGCCACGCCCTGTCAAATAGCTAATATCCTCATCTCGTAAAGATTGAACACTTAACGCTTCAAAAAGTTTGTACGCTTTTTCTATCTCTTTAGATTTGTTTTTGTTGCTATTGCTGTTATCATCATACTCAAGAGTAAAGTTATTCTCTTTGGCTATAACTTCAACTGCATTTTGAAAATCCAACTTTTCAAACTCCTGAACGAACTTTATAGCGTCCCCACTTACACCACAACCGAAACAATGATATATCTGTTTAGATGGAGAGACAACAAAGCTTGGAGATTTCTCACCATGAAAAGGGCAATTTGCTTTAAAATTTGCACCTGTTTTTTTTAACTCTATTCGCGAACCTATTGTGTCTGTAATCGTAACATATTCTTTCAATCTTCCGATTGATGTTTTAGTTATGCCCATCTTGAGACTCCAAAACCATTACGACTTTTTAGAACTTTATTTTTAATAAAATAGCTATTGTTTATTAAAAAAATGCCAAAAAGAGCAAAAACAAAGAATGTGACTAGATAAGTAATGTTTGTTGAAATACCGATTCTATGGAGTTTTGAAGTGGTAGCGAGAGAGGGACTCGAACCCTCGACCTCCGGCTTATGAGACC
>DYTF01000123.1 GCA_020726105.1 Sulfurovum sp.
AGATAGTACAACAGATTCTTTAAGTGCAAAACAAGGTAAAGCACTAAAAACATTAGTTGATGGAAAAGTAACAGCTAATTCAGCTATTACAGCTAGTACATCAACAAAAGTAACATTTGATGCTAAAGGTCTAGTTACATCAGGAAGTTCTTTATCTGCTAGTGATATACCTAGTTTAGATGCTAGTAAAATAACATCTGGAACAATAGATGCTGCTAGACTGCCAAGTTATGTTGATGATATAATTGAAGGTGCTAATTTAGCTGCATTTCCTGCTACAGGAGAAATAGGTAAAATTTATGTAGCAATTGATACTAATAAAACTTATAGATGGAGTGGTTCTGCTTATATAAAAATAACATCTGGTACAGTTGATTCTGTAACGGGAACAGCACCAATTGCTTCAACCGGAGGAGCTACACCGGTTATATCTATTACAGCAGCTTCAACAACAGCTGCAGGATCTATGAGTTCAACTGATAAAATTAAACTTGATGGTATAGCTGCTTCAGCAAATAATTATTCTCATCCAACATCAGATGGTTATAAACATATTCCATCAGGTGGTGCAGCTGGTCAAATATTAAGATATTCAAGTGCTGGAACAGCTACTTGGGGAGCAGATGTTGATACAAACACATGGAGAGGAATTCAAGACAATTTAACTTCAACTAGTACAACAGATTCTTTAAGTGCAAATCAAGGTAAAGAACTAAAAACATTAATTGATGGAAAAGCAGCTTCAAGTCATACACACAGCACAGGAAACGGTGGAACCGGATTAACAACATTTAATAAAAATGGCGCATTATATGCCACTGATACAGATAAATTAACTACAGGAACTTTACCTGTATCAGGTGGAGGAACAGGAGTAATATCAAGTACAGGAGGAGGAGATTATTTTGTTCTTTCTTTAAGTCCAGACTTTGGAGGTACTCCTACAGCACCTACGGCTATTGCAGGAACTAATACTACACAAATTGCTACTACTGCATTCGTATTAGCAAATAGTACTGTTTATTCTCATCCAACATCAGATGGTTATAAACATATTCCATCAGGTGGTGCAGCTGGTCAAATATTAAGATATTCAAGTGCTGGAACAGCTACTTGGGGAGCAGATGTTGATACAGTTTATTCTCATCCAACATCAGATGGTTATAAACATATTCCAGCAGGTGGTTCAGTTGGTCAAATATTAAGAAATTCAGCTGCTGGAACAGCTGAGTGGGTATCTGAAACAAGTCTTTCTGGAAATATCGATTATGGAACCTTGTAGCGAAACTCGACCTAGAAAGTCTATAAACTTAGAGTGTATTAATGCAGAGTTAATAATTTAAATAATATTAATAAAAAATTTGATATAATATTTTATAAATTAAAAAAATAAAGGAATAATAAATCTTGGCGAATGATGATTAAGAAGTTAGAACAAATAGTTCTAACTTCAGGTTCTGTTATTGGTAATATATCAGATAAACCAAATATAGATAAAAAAGGATAAAAAGGATAATTATGTCAAAACAAGTACAATTAAGAGGTGGTACAACCGCACAACATAATACATTTACAGGAGCATCAAGAGAAGTTACTGTTGATACAGATAAACATACTCTTGTTGTTCACGACGGTTTAACTGCAGGTGGCTTTCCAATGGCAAGTATAACTTCTCCGGTATTATCAGGGACACCAACAGTACCTACTGCACCAGAAGGTACTAATACTACACAAATTGCTACTACTGCATTTGTACTTGCCAATTCAACTCCGCTACCACCAAGTAAAAAAGGTATATTTGGGTATGGTGGATGTGCTTATACTTATAATTTATCAATTACTAATCTAGTTTCAAACACAGGTGTAGTAAGTTCTGACACAACAGGTGTAGGTACTGCACGAACCCAATTATCAGCTTGTTCATACGGTACAGATAAAGGTATATTTGGGTATGGTTTATCTGGGGAAAATTATACGCAGTGGAGTTATTTATCAATGACTAATCTAGTTTCAAACACAGGTGTAGTAAGTTCTGACACAACAGGTGTAGGTACTACACGAGCTGGTTCAGCAGCTTGTTCATACGGTGAAGATAAAGGTATATTTGGATATGGTTGGAATCCACCACCTGGTTCGTGGGGGATTGGTTATGAATCAGTGACTAATAAAGTTTCAAACACCGGTGTAGTAAGTTCTAACACAGCAGGTGTAGGTACTGCACGAAGCGGTTTAGCAGCTTGTTCATATTCAAAATAAAAAAGGATAAAAAGGATA
>DYTF01000047.1:0-4010 GCA_020726105.1 Sulfurovum sp.
AAAGACAAAGCGTTACTTTTTGGGGTGACGGGTTCTGGAAAAACGGAGATATTCATCAGTCTTTTTGCGAAGATGCTAAGTGAGGGTAAAACCTGCATCTTTTTGATGCCTGAGATTTCGTTGACCCCGCAGATGGAGAGGCGACTGAGGGTGTATTTTGGTGATGCGGTAGCGATGTGGCACTCTAAGCTGAGCAAAAAGAAAAAAGCATCCATACTCGAAGGTGTAGAAGAAGGAAAGATTCGCATCATCGCAGGGGCGCGTTCAGCACTGTTTGTACCTTTGTCTAAGCTCGGACTCATCGTAGTAGATGAAGAGCATGATGACAGCTACAAAGCGATGACACGCCCCCGTTACCATGCGCGTGATGTGGCGGTGCTGATGGCAAGTAAACTGGGTGCAAAAGTAGTTTTAGCTTCAGCCACCCCATCGGTAAGTTCGTACTTCAAATATGATGTGGTCAAACTAGACAAGCCTTTCGTGCAGACTGCCAAAACATACACCTTCATAGAGGGTGATAGCATCAATCAGGCAATACTCGAAAAACTGCACACACACTACAAAGCGGGCAATCAGGCTTTACTTTTTTTGCCCACGCGTGGAAACTTCAAGTACCTTTACTGCCAAAACTGTGGCAAGACACATCTCTGCCCGTACTGCTCGGTGGGTATGGCATTGCACAGAAAGTACAAACACCTCAAGTGTCACTACTGCAACTTTACACAAGCCATCGTCGATACTTGTGCTTATTGTGGTCATGCACCGCTTAAGAGTGAACGCATGGGAACAGTGGAGGCCATAGAGATACTCTCTGAAGCCATCAAAGGCATCCAAATAGAACAGTTTGATAAAGACAGTATCACCACAACCAAAAAACTCAAAGAAGCACTGGGGCGTTTTGAAAGAGGCGAGTCACAAGTGCTTTTGGGTACGCAGATGCTCTCTAAAGGGCATGACTATGCGAATATTACACTCAGTGTCATCATGGGATTGGACTATATCTTGGGGCTTTCAGACTACAGGGCGCGTGAGAGGGCGGTGTCTTTACTCTTTCAGATAGCAGGACGAAGTGGGCGTGCCAAAGAGGCTGAGGTGATGGTGCAAACCGCTGATGCTGGGTTTTTTACACAGTATCTAAAGGACTATGAACTGTTCATCCAAGATGAGTTGGCGTTTTTGAAAGTAGCAGAGTATCCGCCTTTTGTCTCACTCGCACGCATACTCATCGCAGACAAAGACGAAGCCAAAGCCAGTAAGATTACGCTTGATACCGTCACTAAACTCAAAGCGTGTAAAGAAATAGAGATAGTAGGGCATGGTAAAGCAGGCGTAGAGAAGATAGCCAACAAATACCGCTTTACGATTTTGCTTCGTGCAAAAAGCCGTGTGCCTTTGCTTCAAGCCTTGCACAGTGTAGACTGCAGAGAGATAGAGATAGACTTTGACCCTGTCGAATTTTCGTAAAAATTCGAAGTGAATAGTGAATAGTTAATAGTGAATAGTGCATTTTTTGGCTAAAATAACCCAATTATACCTAAGGTGTGCATCGTGAAAGAAAGAGTAAAAACAAAAAAGATTTATGTCGGCTCTGTCGCTGTGGGTGGGGATGCGCCTATCTCTGTGCAGTCTATGACTTACTCGGACACGCATAATGTTGCAGCGACAGTTGAGCAGATAAACCGTTTGCACTTTGCAGGGGCAGATATGGTGCGTGTGGCAGTGCCTGAGATGGAAGATGCCTTGGCGCTTAAAGCGATTAAGGAGCAGATTTCGCTTCCACTCATTGCTGATATCCATTTTAACTATAAGCTGGCACTAGAAGCGGCTAAATGGGTCGACTGCATCCGTTTTAATCCTGGTAATATCGGTGAGAAAAGCCGCATCAAAGAGATAGTCAAAGCATGCCAAGAGCGTAATATCCCCATACGCGTAGGTGTCAATGCAGGCTCACTAGAGAAAGAGTTTGACCTTAAGTACGGTGCGACGGCTGAGGGGATGGTGGCAAGCGCGGAGTATAACATCAAGTATTTGGAAGATTTGGGATTTACAGACATCAAGGTCTCGCTCAAAGCCTCCGATGTAGACAGAACCGTAGATGCCTACAGGATGCTTAGGCCTAAAAATGAGTATCCGTTTCATTTGGGCGTGACAGAAGCAGGGACTATCTTTCATGCGACTGTGAAGTCGTCCATAGGGCTGGGCGCATTGTTACTTGATGGCATAGGCGATACCTTGCGTATCTCCATCACAGGGGAGCTTGAAGAAGAGATAAAAGTAGGCAAGGCTATCTTAAAAGACTCTGGACGCATGAGAGAGGGGCTTAACATCATCTCATGCCCTACTTGTGGACGCATCGAGGCAGATTTGGTTTCTGCAGTGGCTGAGGTAGAAAGGCGAACCGCACACATCAAAACCCCTATGGATGTCTCGGTAATGGGGTGTGTGGTCAATGCCATCGGCGAAGCCCAGCACGCTGATGTAGCCATCGCTTACGGTAGGGGAGCGGGGCTTATTATGCTAAAAGGTGAAGTGGTGGCACGACTACCTGAGAGCGAACTGGTTGACAGGTTTGTGGAAGAAGTAGAGAAGTTCGCCAAGGATAATGCCTAGTGGAAAATATGTACAACCTTAACATAGAACGCGCGGTTCTCTCTTCTGTTGTCTTTGACCCACAAACCTATGAAGAGATAGCCGCAAAACTTAAAGCCCATGATTTTTATCTACCTTTTCATCAGCATGTGTTTGTTGCGATGGAAGTGCTTACTTTGGAAGAAAAACCGCTTGATGATGAGTTTTTGCGCGCCAAGTTGCAGACGATGGGCAAGTTTGATGAGGTTGCGATGCTTGATTTGCTCTCGGCTAACCCTATCACGAACACGGCTGCCTATGTCAAAGAGATTAAGGCAAAAGCAAGCAAAAGGGCTTTGGCTACACTGGCAACTGAAATCAAAAAAGTGACCATTGAAGATGATTTGCCTGTTGAAGAAGTGATGAATCTGGTGGAAAAAAAGCTCTACGAGATCACACAAAACTCGACTTCAGATGATTTTAGAGAGGCTAAAGAGATTACCCTAGCGATGATGGCAGAGATAGAACGCCTCAAAGCCATGGGCAACTCTAAACTCATCGGTACAGACACAGGATTTAAAAATCTTAACGATAAAACATCAGGATTTGGTAAAGGTGACTTGGTCATCATCGCGGCAAGACCAGCCATGGGTAAAACCGCGTTGGTGCTTAATATGGCACTTAAAGCCATAGAACGCAATGAAGGCGTGGCATTTTTTTCGCTTGAAATGCCAGCGGAGCAGTTGATGTTGAGGCTGCTTTCAGCTAAAACTTCCATACCGCTTCAAGCACTCAGAGTAGGAGACCTTAAAGACGAGCAGTGGAGTCAACTCTCTGCTGCTACCTCAGAACTTTCACAGAAAAAGCTTTTTGTGGATGACGGTGGGTACGCGACCATCCACCATGTGCGTTCAAAACTGCGTAAACTCAAAACACAACATCCTGAAATCTCTATAGCGATTATAGATTATTTGCAACTCATGAGTGGAGATGGGAGAGAGGGAAGACAACAAGAAGTCTCTGAAATCTCAAGAGGACTCAAACAGCTAGCAAGAGAGCTTCAGATACCTATCGTGGCACTCTCACAGCTCAACCGTGGGGTAGAAAGCAGGGACAATAAACGCCCGATGCTCTCAGACTTGCGTGAATCGGGTGCGATAGAGCAAGATGCAGACATCATCCTTTTTGTTTATCGTGATGATGTGTACCGAGAAGCGATGGAAAAAGAAAAAGAGATGAAAGCCAAAGCAGATGGCAAAGAATACAACTCTGAGTTTAGAAAAAAACCAGAAGAAGATGCTGAAATCATCATAGGAAAACAACGAAATGGCCCTACAGGTACAGTGGAGTTAGTGTTCCAAAAGAACTTTACGCGTTTTGTGGACAAGGCACACTCTGCGGCCTTTGAAGTGGTATATGAGGACAGTGACATCCCGATGCAA
>DYTF01000047.1:4110-5482 GCA_020726105.1 Sulfurovum sp.
CCATCAAAGTATGTCTGAGGCTTTAGAAAAACCCAAACTCTTTACAGACACTAAGCAGTTTACGCACTTTGTTTTTGTGCTTGCATGCATCATCATAGTACGGCTTGTGAGTGAATATTTTACTTATAGCGAATTTGTCTCTAAGCCCTTTTACTACACCCATGCTGAAGTGATGGATGCCTACATCAAGACCAAAGAAGAGAAGCGTTACTGGGTTTTGAAGCTCAAAAGTGATGAGGGATATACCTTTTACACCACTTCTAGCGTAGAGTATGATGAAACATCACTCCAGCATACCCGCTTGCGTTTACAGCTATTTCCCAACAAAAGCATGCGATTTGTTGATTATTTGGGTACATTTTATGTCAAAAGTCGTATCAAAAAAATAGAGAAACTGCCTCCTTCACCTAAAGAGAGAGTACTTGAAAAAGTGGCTTCGCAACATCAAGATCCCGCTTTGCAGTCATTTTACAATGGCATCTTTTTTGCAACAAGCATAGACAGAAGCATCCGTGATAAAATTAATATGTTAGGCATCAGCCATGTGGTCTCTTTGAGTGGGTTTCATTTGAGTATTTTGTGGGCTGTCATCTATGGTGGATTGCTGCTTTTGTATGCTGTGTTGCAACAACGATTTTTCCCCTACAGGCACGCATTGTTTGATGTGGGGTTGATTGGGATGGTCTTTTTGGGTGTGTATGTCTGGTTTGTGGATTATCCTCCTGCTTTGTTGCGTTCGTATGCCATGGTGCTTGTGGGGTGGATGGCTGTTTTGTTGGGGATGGAACTGTTGAGTTTTTCTTTTTTGGCAACGATTACCTTGGTTTTGTCCGCTTTGTTTCCCTCTATGCTTGTGTCTTTGAGTTTTTGGCTTTCGGTTGCTGGGGTGTTTTATATCTTTTTGGTGCTTCAATATAGTAAAGGCGTTAAACTGTGGGTTGTTTCATTGCTGTTTATGCCTTTGGGCATTTTTGTTTTGATGTTGCCCATCGTGCATCCTGTGTTTGGGGTTACGAGTGTGTATCAACTTCTCTCACCTTTTATCTCTATGGCGTTTGTGCCTTTTTATCCTTTGGCTATCGGGCTTCATTTGCTGGGCTATGGTGGTTTGTTTGACGGAGCACTACTTTGGCTGTTTCATCTGCCAAAGCAGAGTACGGAGCATCTTTTACCACTCTGGAGTTTGGGTGTGTATGTAGGGCTTTCATTGTGGGCGGTGTGGAGTAAAAGGGCATTTTATCTGCTCTGTACACTTGCCTTAGTCTATGCTCTCTTTCTCTTCGTGTTTGTTTAGGAGTGCGCACAGTTTTAAGCCGTGTATGAAAATCGCCCAAGAGATATAAATCCACAAAAAGAAAAACAAAAAAGTACT
>DYTF01000047.1:5582-12413 GCA_020726105.1 Sulfurovum sp.
CACATAAAAAAAGCCCACATAACCCAACTGGTCAGCATTGTCAATAAAAGTGTTGATATAAGAGAGAATCTCTTTAGAATTTGTAGGCATCAGGTTTGAATAAAGCAGAGACTGCATTTTTTCATAGACTGAATCAAACAACGGCATCTGAGTAAAGACCCAAAGCATGATAACCAAAAGAGGGATGATGGAAAAAAGCGTACTCCAAGACAAACTTGAAGCATAGTGCCCTAGCTTATCGTCAAAAAGGTCTCTAAGAAAATCTCTTAAAAAGAAAGAGTAAGTGCGCAAGAGCTTTTTAGTATCCACTCTAAACCTTTTTAGTTTGGCAGTCCCATTTTTCCTGGATTGAGTATATTGTTAGGATCAAATGCGTGTTTGATGTCTTTAAAGAGTGCCAGTTCGTCTTCGTTGAACGCGATATTCATAAACGGTGCTTTACTCGTACCGATGCCGTGTTCGCCACTCAGCGTACCACCCATATCTACTACAAGTTGGAAGATTTCCTCTATGGCTTGATGTCCCTCATGAAGTTGTTTGGCATCACTGCCGTCTACCATGACATTAACATGAATATTACCATCACCTGCATGCCCAAAACACGGCACTTTGAAGCCGTATTTTTTGCCTATGGCGTAGATGCGCTCAAGGGCTTCAGGTAACATACTTCTTGGTACTGAGATGTCTTCGTTAAGCTTTTTACTGCCATAAATGGTGATGGAGGGTGAAGCGTTGCGTCTGGCAAACCATAACTCTTTTCTTTTCTCCGCGTCATGGGCCACGATAAACTCCTGTACCCCGTTTTCTTGAAAGGATTGCTCAAGCGTAGCCAGCTGAAAGGCTACTTCTTCTTCCACATTGCCATCTACATCACCTATGAGCAACGCCCCTGCATCTTCTGGCAACTGTACACCCAGTTTCTCTTTGAGTGCACGCACGACCAAATCATCCATAAACTCCATTGCCACAGGGTTTGCGCCAGCTGCTAAAGATTTAAAGACCGCGTTCATGGCATGGGTTACCGAAGGAAAGATACCCATGTAGGCTTTGGTAAATTTGGGTTTAGGGATGAGTTTGAGGGTGATTTCGGTGATGACTGCCAAAGTCCCCTCACTGGCTATGAGTATGCCCGCGATGTTGTAGCCTGCGACATCTTTAATGGTGCGTTTTCCTGCACGAATGATGTCACCGTTGGGTCGCACAGCGCGAAGTGCCATGACATAGTCTTTGGTGATACCGTATTTTGCCGCGCGCATACCCCCTGCATTTTCACTGACATTGCCTCCTAGGGTTGAGTACTCTTCGCTAGCTGGGTCTGGTGGGTAAAAAAGTCCCAAGGCTTCAACAGCTCTTTGTAAGTCCATGTTGATGACCCCTGGTTGTACGACAGCTACCATGTTTTCCATGTCAATCTCAAGGATTTTGTTCATGTGTTTTTCCATACCCAAGGTGATGCCACCTTGGGTAGGCAAGGCACCTCCTGTAAATCCAGAACCTGCACCACGAGGTGTGATAACGATATGATGGGCATTACAGTAGCGTAAAACAGCACTTACATCTTCTTCATTTTTGGGAAAAACCACCGCATCAGGCTCAAAGTGTGTACGGGTGGCATCATACGAGTAGGCGATGAGATGTGCTTTATCGCTATAGACATTCTCTTTGCCGACAATAGCCTCAAGTGCTCCTAAATGTTTTTGATCTAACATGGCAGTTTCCTTTTAGAGTTTTTCCATCGCATTGTAATAATCGCCACTAACCTCACCGCTACCAAACCAACCTGACTTCAGAGGCTCTAGTCGCATAAAGAAAGGAAATTGTCCTTTTTTGGGTGTGTTGGAGATTGCTTTTTGAGAGACGATTTTGCCCGAGATAGGGTCGAAGAGAATTGCCGTATTTTTACGCACAATGTACACAAGACCTACTTGATATTTTTTTGCAAAATCGGCAAGATTTTCCTTATTTACCTCTTCCGCGCTCTCGCCAGAAAGATAGACTGCATACAAGTCAGGATGAATCCATTTTTTGTTCTCTGAAGCAACGATTTTAGCGTAAGTGTCAGCATCGGGCGTGAGTAAGAGTACATTGTCATAGAGGTATCCACCAATGACCTTGTCTTTGTTTGTAAGAGTCGTTTGAATGGAAGGAATAGCATCATGTTCAAGAATATTTGTCTCTAAAATAGTAGCTGAACCATCCATGGAAGTTTGTACGATGTGAGCCGTGATGGCAGTTAGGTTGTTATCATAGTTATGAACAACCACGCCACTCATGCCAACAGCAGGGAAAGGTTTGGCAAGCTTGACGGTTTTGTCCTGCGTGGAGATGATGGCGGTGTGTACCGTTTGCGGAAAAAAGTCTGCAAAAAGTGGTAAAGAGCACAGTAGCATAAACGCTATTTTACGCATGATAATCCTTCGTGTCGTTAAAATATAAAGTACATTAATTATACAAGCAATATAGTAAAAGTTTAGCAAGGGACGGCTACATCAAGCTGATTAACCTATTTAAGTTATAATACCGCCTACGCAAAAAGAGATTTTAGAGGGGAAATATGAAAATATTATTCGTATGGATACTGCTGGCTCATGTTCTTTTTGCTTCTAAAGTCTCACTCAAGTATTGGCAAGATGGTAAAACATTTTCAGAGTATCTCGATGAAAACGCCATCTCCCAAGAAGTATTAGAATCTCTCTCGGAGGCAGATCGCGGTTTTCTTTCTGACATTGAAAACGATCAAATGTATTATGAGTTAGAAGACAGTAATGGCACGCTTAAACAAGTCCTCATTCCTATTGGGGCAGAGCTGCAGATACGGCTTGCACAAGAATATGAGAGCAAAAAATACACCTTTGACATCATCCCCATAGAATACAAAGAGCAGGAATACAGTGCAACGATAACGATAGAAAAAAATCTCTATACAGACATCGTGGACACATTGGGGCATACGGGTTTGGCAACGCAGGTTGGACAGCTTTTGAAGGGTGTGGTGAATGTTAAAAAACTTAAAAAAGGAGACAAGCTTTCTTTTTTGTATGTCCAGAAAACAAGAATGGGACAACTTTTTGATGTGCCAAAGCTTAAGATTGCTAGACTTGAATCAAAAGAGGAGCAAAAGTTTATCTACGCAGACGAGGAAGGATACGGCTACGAAAGTGCAATCAAAAAAGAGTCGTACATCATTAAGGGAAGAAAAAAAGTTGTTTTTACGCGTAGAGTGCCCTTAGAAAATGCAAGCGTTAATTTTGGCATGCCCTTACGAAACATCCGCCTCTCTTCACCCTTTTCTCATAGAAGATTTCACCCTATTTTAAAAAAATTCCGTCCTCATCTGGGGACAGATTTTAGAGCCAAGAGAGGAACACCACTTTTAGCAGTCAATGACGGTACAGTGGTCTACTCAGGCTATATGGGTGGGTATGGTAAGGTGGTTAAGATACGCCACAGGGGAGGATATGAGTCTCTATATGCACACCAAAGCAGAACACACGCCAGCACTGGTCAGCGAGTGAGTAAGGGTGATGTTATAGGGTATTCGGGTAATTCTGGACGCAGTACTGGACCTCATCTGCACTTTGGCATGAGAAAAAATGGACGATGGATTAACCCGATGACAGTGTTGAGTAAACACTCAGGCCCCAGCTCCATCTTAAAAAAATTTACCAAATACGAAGAGGTTAAAACAACCAAATACAAAGAAGTGGTCATCAAGGATGCAAAGAAAAACAAAAACAAGTTGCTCGCGAGTTTGAGAAAAAATGAAGAGAGCTTTAAATGGCAAGAAACCGTATCTTCTGGCATGAAGGTACTAACAGAAGAGAACAATCAGACATTACAATAGGACAGAATGATGCTATTTAAACACCAAATCGAAAATTTTGAGTTAGATACGCTTGAAGATGCGCAGTATATTCAAACTGCTTTGGCACGGTATGAACAGTGTGGTGTGAAAAAAACTTGGGAGATTGTACAAGCGCATGACAGCGTGGCGGTGATGCTCTACCATAAAGAACGCGATGCCTTTGTGCTCGTGAAGCAGTTTCGCCCTGCTGTGTACCTCAATAACGAGCATGGTGTAACCATCGAACTGTGTGCAGGCATTGTCGATAAAGACCTCTCTTTAGAAGAGATTGCACAAGAAGAGATAGAAGAAGAGTGTGGCTTTGCCGTACCACTTGAAGAGATACACAGAGTCACTTCCTTTCATACATCAGTAGGTTTTGCAGGTTCTAAACAGGTGTTGTATTATGCGCAGGTGGATGAGAGTATGAAAGTCAGTGAAGGCGGAGGGATTGAGCAAGAAAATATCGAAGTGGTCTATCTTCCTGCGCACGAAGCCAAAACACTGATTTACGATGAAAGTATTGCCAAAACCCCTGGGCTGATGTTTGCTTTTATGTGGTGGCTTGAGCAAGGAAATGCCTTTTAATCGCAGTAGCGTTTAAGCAGACATCCATAGGCCTCGATGCGTCTGTCGCGTAAAAACGGCCAGATGTCGCGTACCTCTTTGGTGCGTTCATGCTCGATTTGAGCATATAAAATGGTTTCATCTTCGGCGTTGGCGTTGGCAAGTAGCTCACCTTGCGCACCACAGATAAAAGAATTACCCCAAAAGCGTGTACCCGCCATAACCCCAGCACTGTCTGCTTCAAACCCCACACGGTTGCAGCTTAGAACAGGGATGGCGTTAGCGATGGCATGGGAGCGTTGGATGGTGATCCAGCTGTCGAGCTGTCTGTTTTTTTCTGCCTCAGAGTCTGCTTCAAACCACCCAATCGCCGTGGGGTAGATGAGTAGCTCAGCACCTTTGAGTGTCATGATGCGTGCAGCCTCTGGATACCATTGATCCCAACACACCAACACACCCAGTTTACCCACAGAGGTTTGGATAGGCTCAAATCCAAGATCCCCAGGGGTAAAGTAAAACTTCTCATAAAACCCCGGATCATCAGGGATGTGCATTTTACGGTATCTTCCTGCGACTGAACCATCTTTTTCAAACACCACGGCCGTGTTATGGTAGAGTCCTGCTGCGCGTCTTTCAAACAAAGAGGTAACCAGTACGACACCATTTTCTTTGGCTACATTTCCCCAATAGGCTACATCATTGCCAAAATCATTGGCATAGGCTAAAAATGCCGTATCTTCACTTTGGCAAAAATACTCGGTTTGGTGAAGCTCCTGAAGTACTATAAGCGGTGCACCGTTTTGGGTAGCTTCTTGTATCTTTTCTCTTGTGACGGAGATGGTTAACTCTTTGCTGTCGTAGTATTTTTGTTGAATCAGTGCCGTTTTCATCTTCATCCTTTTTAGTAGGCTATTTGCATGGTTGAGCAGTGCAGGCTGCCACCTTGTTCAATGAGTTTTAAACAGTTGACAGGAATGATTTCTCTTTCGGGAAAAATGGTTTTAAATATTTCCCCCACTTTTGCATCGTTTTTGTCATCATAAGTCGGGTAAATCAGTGCATGGTTGGTGATGAGAAAATTGGCATAGGTTGCAGGCAGTCTCTTGCCTTCAGCATTGTAGATGGGTTCAGTCATGGGCAGTGCTACGAGTGTGTAGGGTTTACCCTCTGCGGTGCTAAAGTCTTGCAACTGTGCTTCCATCTTGTGTAGTGCCTCATAGTGCTCATCCGATTTGTCATCACACTTGACATACGCGATGGTTTCACGGTTGACAAAACGCGCCAATGTGTCAATGTGTGAGTCCGTATCATCACCACTAAGATACCCATCATCTAGCCACAAGACCCTCTGTGCTCCCAGATACCCTTGTAGTTTTACTTCAATCTCTTGTTTACTCAATCCCCCGTTTCGGTTGGGGTTACACAGACAGGTTGAGGTGATGAGGAGTGTGCCTGCACCGTCACTCTCTAAAGAACCCCCTTCAAGCACAAAGTCAATCGTTTGCATGGGGGTTGTGCCCAAATAGCCTTTTTGGTGTAAAGCAAGATTGACAGCATTGTCAAGTGAGGCTTCAAATTTACCGCCCCAGCCATCAAAGGTAAAATCAAGCAGTTTACTCACGCCCTCTTCTTTGATGCTGATGTAGCCGTAGTCGCGTATCCAAGTATCGTTAGTGGGTATCTCGATGAAGGTCATGTTGTGTGTCGAGCAAAAGAGGCTTGCTGTTTTTTCTTTGTCTTTACATAGGATGTAAACAGACTCCCCATAGGCAATGGCTTGGGCGATGCGGATAAAAGGACTGAGCGAAGCTTCTAAGTCGTCCGCCCAGTCTGTCTCTTCATGCGGAAAAGAAAGAAGAACAGTGCGTTGTTTTTCCCATTCAGCGGGCATTGTTTTCATAGTAAGTTCTCCTTGTAAGGGCATAAAGTTTTCTTAAATTAGTGTTTTTTGTTGTATAATCCTGCATGGCATTCATCACACTAAACAGACAAAATTTCCATCATAATCTTAGCCAAATTGCGCTAAAAACTGGCTCAAAAGAGAAGATAGCCATCGTACTCAAAGACAATGCTTACGGGCATGGACTTGAGCTGATGGCAGGTTTGGCGTGTGAGTTTGGCATCAGACATGCGGTGGTACGAAACTTCGCTGAAGCGACGCGTATCAGAACACTGTTTGAGACTATTTTGGTTTTGGGTGGAGAGATAGTAGCCGATGATGTCTGTTCTTTTGCGCTCAACAGCCTGCAAGCCATCCTTCAAGCCCCAAAAGGTGCAAAGGTAGAACTCAAAGTCGATACAGGTATGCACCGTAACGGCATAGCCTTTCATGAGCTGGACGAAGCGCTTACACGCATCAAAACCCAAAACTTAAAACTTGTGGGTGTGATGACCCATTACCGAAGCAGCGATGAACTCAG
>DYTF01000048.1 GCA_020726105.1 Sulfurovum sp.
TTTCCACTGTTTGTTTAAAATTTCTATCCAATATGATGGCATCCAAAATAGTTGCTCGTCCATCGCCATAGC
Organism: Sulfurovum sp.; assembly: GCA_020726105.1. GTDB lineage: Bacteria > Campylobacterota > Campylobacteria > Campylobacterales > Sulfurovaceae > Sulfurovum. The sequence continues at coordinate 73 of DYTF01000048.1, forward strand.
GTTGTGATATTTTGGTATCAATTTCTCTTTTTTGTGTCCCAACAATAACAGGAGTTTTGGAATGATCAATTGACTCATCACTGAACATTTCAAGATTAACATTGTTATCATTGCTTAATGTTTCATTGATTTTTAGATGTTGCATTTCAATGTATTTATTTGCTACAAAACCCGCATCCCCAGACTCTTTGATTGCTCCATTTTCTATCCAAATGGCTTTATTGCAAAGCGTTTTAATAGAGTGCGTATCATGACTGACAAACAAAACAGTAACGCCTGCTTCCATCATGGCTCGCATGCGTGCCATACACTTGACCTGGAACAGCATATCTCCCACACTGAGTGCCTCATCAACTATGAGTATGTCTGGATTTGCATGGATTGATACTGCAAACGCTAGGCGTACAAACATACCACTACTGTACATCTTGACAGGCTGATGGACAAAGTCGCCGATGTCGGCAAAGGCTAGAATGTCGTCAATCTTTGCTTCCATCTCTTCTTTAGTATAGCCCATTAGAGTGCCTTGCAAGTAAATATTTTCCACGCCTGTGTACTCAGGATTGAACCCCGCTCCGAGTTCAAGCAGAGAGGCGATACGACCATTGACATGGACATGACCGCTGGTGGGAGTGAGTACCCCTGTGATGATTTTGAGTAGGGTGCTTTTACCCGCACCGTTTTTACCGATGATACCGACGGTTTCACCTTTTTTGATCTCAAAACTCACATCATTGAGCGCATAGAAGTCTTTGTGGTACTGCTTCTTTAGGGGGTGAAGTGACTCTTTGAGACGGTCAATGGGTTTGTCGTAGAGTTTGTAGACTTTTGTGAGGTGGCTTACTTTGATGGCAGTGTTGTTCATTTTTGTATCTTCTTTATGCTTCTGCTTACTTTGGCAAAGCCTAGATTGAACTCAAACTTTGTGGTGGTTTCAATTATCTCACCATCTTCATCATCTGCTAAGATGTCAGGCTCTATCTCTATAATCTCTTCAAGTATTTTGTTTGATTTATTTGCTAGTTCTTTTTGTCTCTCTGCGTCTTCAGTTTTCATAATAGCATTGATATTTCTTGAGAGCTCTTTGACTTTTGCAAATGTTTCTATGATAGTAAATGTAGCCTCATCTGCTTTTTTACTTTTAAGTATGGTTGCAACCATGTAGAGACCTTTTTCAGTAAATACATAGGGCAAACTCCCACCAAATTGTTGTTTAGAAGGGGTCACATTTTGTGACACCATGATATCCAAATCATCTTCGCTCAATTGATGGGCATAATCATTAGGAAATTTATTTATATTTCGTTTTACTTGTTGTCTTAGTTTTTTTGGCTCAATTTCATACAAAAATGCAACATCCTTATCAAGAAGAACCCATTCATTATTATACTTGATGAGCTTATTTTCTATGGTATCAAACTTAATAATACTCATCATAACACATCCGCAAAATGAGGTCTTAGTTTTCTGAAAATCACTCCTCCTGCAAAAAAGAAAAAGGCAGTGACAGCCCAGTATTGAAGCGTAAGAGAAGGCTTGTCCCAAAACCAGACATGGTTAATGAGAGCATCGCGGTAGCCTTCCACTAAGTAGTATGCAGGGTTGTATTGGATGAGGGAATGATACTTTTCTGGTAGTATCTTCAGGGACCAAAAGATAGGAGTAAGCCAAAATCCAAACTGAACAATCATGCTAATGATTTGCCCCAAATCTCTAAAGAATACAATAACAGAAGAGGTAATCCAAGATACTCCCAATACTAGCAAGATAGTAGCAAGTAGATAATAAGGGATTTGGAGCCAATAGAGCGTTGGAGTGTAGCCATAATAGAGAAACATCCCCAATAAAAAGACTATGAAAAACAGATGAATAGCCAAGGCTGAAATGATCTGAATAATAGGAAGCAATGAAACCCGAAACACCACCTTTTTGACTAAAAAGTTATTTGCAAGGATGGACTGTGTGGCACTTTGAAGGCTCTCTGAAAAGAAAAACCATGGCACCATTCCTGCCATCAACCACAGGATGAAAGGGAAGTTGTCCACAGGCATACTCTTAAACCCGACTTGAAAGACAAACCAAAAGATGAGTATCATCGCCGTTGGCTGAACAAATGCCCAAAGAATCCCCAAGTAGTTACCCATATAGCGTGATTTGAAGTCATTTTTTGCCAAATCGATGAGTAATCTTTTACTGCTGTAAATATCACGCAAAAAACGGTAAAAAGTTTTGAGGTAATTCAATGATCCTCGCTTGTTTTGTATTTACTCAAGTACCAGTCAATCGTTTTAATGATACCGCTCTCAAAATTCTCATCCGCTCTCCAGCCCAGTTCATTTTCAAGTTTAGTGGCATCGATGGCGTAGCGTCTATCGTGACCCGCTCTGTCTTCTACAAATGAGATGAGTTCTTTGTAGCTTTTAACTGCGGGTACTTTTGCATCCAAGATGCTGCAAATGGCATCAACGATTTGAAGATTGGTTCGTTCGTTTCTTCCGCCGATGTTGTAGACATTGGCTTCTTTGCCTGTGTGGTAGACTAGGTCAATGCCTTTACAGTGGTCAAGTACGAAGAGCCAGTCACGGATGTTTTTACCGTCACCGTAGATTGGGATGCTTTGGTTTGAAAGGGCCTTACGGATGATAGTCGGGATGAGTTTTTCATCGTGTTGTTTGGGGCCGTAGTTGTTGGAGCAGTTGGTGATGACGGTGTTAAGCCCATAAGTCTCTTGGTAGCTTCGCACTATCATGTCAGAGCTTGCTTTGGAGGCAGAGTAGGGTGAGTTGGGTGCGTAGGGTGTTTCTTCCGTGAAAAGGTCAGTGGGGTCCAGCGAGAGTGTTCCATACACTTCATCGGTACTGATGTGGTGAAATCTACACCCTTTATAGGCTTTTTTATAAGTAAAGGGTTTTTCCATCCAGTAGTGTTTGGCAACATCAAGCAGGGTAAAAGTGCCATTGACATTGGTCTCTATGAACACCCCAGGGTTTTTGATGGAGTTATCCACATGAGACTCTGCTGCAAAGTGTATAACACCTTGGATGTCGTACTCCGTAAAGATAAACTCTAGCAGTTCACGGTTACAGATATCACCTTTGATGAACTTGTATCGTGGGTTACTTTCACACTCTTCGAGATTGTCAAGGTTGCCCGCGTAGGTGAGGAGGTCAAGGTTGACGAGCGTATAGTTTGGATACTTTTCTAAAAAATAAGGTACAAAATTTGAGCCAATGAAGCCCGCTGTGCCTGTGAGTAGTATGTGTTTGTGTTGCATTATTTGCGCTCCCCTAAAGTCTTTAGACAGACATCCAAAGAGTCTTTCCAATAAGGTATGATTATACCAAAATCCCTCTTGATTTTTAACTTATTGAGTAGAGAGTAATGAGGTCGCGTGGCAGGTGTTGGGTACTCTTTGGTTTCTATGGGGTTGATGGTGCAGGACAGTTTTGCCATGCGCATGATCTCTTTGGCGAAATCGTACCAGCTGAGTACCCCTTCATTGCTGTAGTGGTATATTTCAACACACTCATTTTTTATCTTAGGCAGGATGTCTAAAATGGTTTTTGCCAAATCTTTTGCATAAGTAGGTGTGCCTACTTGGTCAAAGATGACACCTAAAGACTCTTTTTCTTTGCCTAGACGCAACATGGTTTTGACAAAATTAGCCCCAAAACTACTGTAAACCCATGAGGTTCGGATGATGATGCTGTTGGCTGGGTTGATGGCTAGCAGTGCTTTTTCACCCTCACATTTTGTTTTTCCGTACACGCCTTTTGGGTCAGTGGGGTCTTCTTCTGTGTAGGGTTTAAAGTTTTTGCCGTCAAAGACATAGTCTGTGGAAATGTGAATCAGTTTGATGTTTTTCTCTTTTGAAATTTCTGCCAGATATTGAACTGCTAAATGGTTAATCTTGTCTGCATTTTTAACATCTTCCTCTGCTTTATCGACGGCCGTGTACGCTGCACAGTTGATGATGCTGTCTATCTGATGGGTTTGTATGTAGTCTCTAAGGTTTGCTTCATCGCTGATGTCTAAAGTGTCTCTGCTCGTGAAAAAAAAAGTATAATTGTACCCACCTGAGAGTGCTTGAAGTTCGTTCCCCAGCTGCCCATCGCCTCCTGTGATTAAAACTTTAGGCATAATAGTTCAGGCCATACTCAAACAAATCGTTTGCCTCAGCAAGCTTTGGCTGCTTGGTATCTTTATCTGAGAGTTTAAATTCCTCATGGCTGAGTAGCCAGTTAATCCCCAGACCAGCATCATCAAAGGCAAGGCCTCTATCGTTTTCTGGGCTGTAGTAGTTATCGACTTTGTAAGCAAATACCGTGTTGTCTTCAAGCACGACAAAACCATGGGCAAAACCGCGTGGTACGAGAAGCTGTTTTTTGTTTTCGCCGCTGAGTTTTACTGCAACATGCTCTCCAAAGGTGGGCGAGTTTTTGCGTATATCCACTGCCACATCCAACACGCTTCCTTGTATGACTCTGACCAGTTTAGTCTGCGCTGCAGGATGAAGTTGATAATGTAAGCCTCTTAAGACACCCTTAGAGGATTTAGACTCGTTATCTTGGCGAAAATGGATGGGATAACCCACAAAGGTTTCTAGTTTGTCTTGGCGAAAGGTTTCGACAAAGTATCCTCTCTCATCTCCATGTACGGCTGGCTCGATGATGATAACATCAGGTATAGCAGTTCGTGTAAATTGCATTAGATAACCCTTCTTGCTTGGTTGGCTCTGGTGATGAGGTACTGACCATATTGGTTTTTGGAAAGTGGTTTGGCAAGTTCAAGGAGTTTTTCGCGTGTGATGTAGCCCATCTCATAGGCTATCTCTTCGAGGCAGGCGACTTTGAGTGCTTGTCTGTTTTCGATGGTTTGGATGAATTGGCTGGCTTCAAGCAGGCTTTCGTGTGTACCTGTGTCTAGCCACGCGTAGCCTCTTCCCATGAGTACCACTTTGAGTCTGCCTTCATGCAGATAGTCTTGGTTGAGGGTGGTGATCTCCAGTTCTCCACGCGCGCTTGGTTTGACCTCTTTGGCTTTGGCTACAACATCGTTGGGGTAAAAATAGAGACCAACAACGGCGTAGTTTGATTTGGGTTCACTCGGTTTTTCCTCTAGCGAGATAACATCACCATTATCATTGAACTCCGCTACACCGTAACGCTCAGGGTCTTTAACATAGTAGCCAAAGACAGTGGCTTTGTTCTCTTCTTGTACATTTTTGACACTTTGGGCTAAAAGTTTAGTCAGACCGTGACCATAAAAGATGTTATCTCCAAGCACCAAACAGGCATCATCACCGTCTAAAAAAGGCTCACCCAGTAAAAATGCCTGCGCCAAACCATCAGGTGAAGGCTGAACTACATAAGAAAACTGCATACCAATGTCACTTCCATCACCAAGAAGGTCTTCAAACCGAGGCAAATCATTTGGGGTGGAGATGATGAGTACTTCAGTGATGCCTGCTAGCATCAGTACAGAGAGCGGATAGTAAATCATGGGCTTATCGTAGATGGGAACCAACTGTTTACTCACCCCTTTGGTGATAGGATAGAGTCGTGTCCCACTCCCGCCTGCTAAAATAATACCCTTCATCTTGACCCCTTTTTTACCCTAATTTTACCAAAATATACTGTGAATTACATGACAGATGTTTATGTTTTAGTGTAAACGCGGGCAATCAAAAGCTTTAATAAACTCATAATAATAATACCCGAGAGCATTCCTGTAACGATGAGTGAGAGGTATTCATTTTTACTGATTAAGGTTGCTTCATACGCGATTGTGGCAACCGCAATAATAAAAGTAAGCGGCATGGAATCACCCAGTGCAAAGAGGAATGTTTCAGTGACATTAAGATGAGAACTGTAAGCAAGATAAGAGCTGATGATTCTTACAAAAACCAATGCACCCAAGACAAGAAGTGCCTGTTGAATAATCTCAAGACTCAAAATCAGCATCGGATCTAAAGTGCTTCCTACATGAATGAAAAAAATAGGAACTAAAAAACCAAATCCGACTCTATGAAGGGTGTGGGGAAGATCTTTTTTGTGTTTGAAAAAGTTTGCGATGTAGATACCGGCAAAAAATGCACCCAAAACCATATCGATATGTAAAATGCTCATAATGGAAATGAGAGCAATAAAGAGCGCTGCACTGATTCTGACACTTTCAGCTTTGGCATCATCCTCTGGCATGATAAACATACGCAATTCAGGAAACCACCAAAACAGAAGATGCAGTAGCTTGAAAGAGTAGTAAAGAAGCACAAGCACGATACTAAAAATAGCCAAATTTTTGAAGAGAGAAAAACCAATACCATGATAGATATAAGATTCGTAAATCACAATAGCAGAAATACTAATAATTTCGCCTATAACACCTACGGTAAGTACAATTTCAAGCCATTTTAAGTGTTTGCCATATTCGTTAATCAAAGCCATAATCATGCCAAGAGAGACAATGGGGATGATAACGATATAGACGGGATTGAGATCAAACAAGAAGTAAATACCAAAGGAAAGCGAATAGAGGCTAACGAAATAAATAATAGCACTTTTAAGCAATTTCCCTCGTTGTTGGGAAAACTTTTTGAGGTTAATCTCCATGCCTGCTAAAAACATAAGGTAGAAAAAGCCTATTTTTGCAAGTTTGTCAAATACTTCATTGTCTGTCTCTAAAAAACCAAGCCATGTCACAAGAGAACCAAGGATTATCTCGATGACAACCACAGGCAGTCTGGTAATTTTTGATACAGCAGGTGAGAGGATAAGCAGTAACGCGATACTGATAAAAATAGATGAGCTACTCATACTTTTGGCTTAGGCTAGCTTTTCTTTTTCCTTGTCATAAAAATAATTGGTTGCTTGCACGAAACCATCGATAGAGCCACAATCAAAACGAACACCTTTGAATTTATAAGCGATGACCTTGCCTTTTTTTGCTTGTTCTAGCAAGGCATCAGTAATCTGTATCTCTCCTGCCTTGCCTGGTTTGGTTTCTCTAAGGATGTCAAAAATATCTGGCGTAAGGATGTAGCGTCCGATGATAGCCATATTGCTTGGAGCATCTTTGGGGTCTGGTTTTTCTACCATGCCGGTCACCCTGTAAGTATCGGTTGTTTCATCGACTAAATTTCCAGATATTATCCCGTATTTATCGGTTTGATCCAGTGGCACTTCTTCTACAGCAACCACAGAGCATTGGTATTTTTCATAGACTTCTATCATCTGTGAAAGAACGCTATCGCCGTCATTATCACACAAGTCATCCGCCAAAATGACTGCAAAAGCCTCATTGCCTATGAGTGTTTCACCTGTAAGTATGGCATGACCTAAGCCTTTCATTTCGATTTGTCTGGTATAAGAGAAGGTACAAGTCGCAATGATAGAGCGAATTTGTGTCATGAGTTTTTCTTTTGGGCTACCTTGAATCTGATGCTCAAGCTCGTATGATCTGTCAAAATGATCTTCAATAGCTCTTTTACCTCGACCCGTAATGATAGCCATGGTCGTAAGCCCTGCATTTGCAGCTTCTTCAACACCGTATTGGATAAGAGGTTTAGTTAGAATGGGGAGCATCTCTTTGGGTGTGGCTTTGGTGGCAGGTAAAAAGCGTGTCCCATAACCAGCAGCAGGGAATAAACATTTTTTTATCATTGGTAATCCATTCTATTTTTTGGCGTAGTATATCCAAAAATGGCTAAGAGTCGATTAGCATTTATACCCATTTGGGTTACTCGATTGCCACCGCCAACTGTCTTTGCACATCTCCTCAATACCTCGTTTAGCCCGCCATTGAAGTATTTTTTGGGCGTAAGAAGGGTCTGCAAAACAAGACGCGATGTCTCCCGTTCGTCTTGGCGCGATAACATAAGGTACATTTTTGCCTGAAGTTCTCTCAAAAGCCTTGAGCACTTCTAGAACCGAATACCCTTTCCCAGTACCAAGATTGATGGTCATCACTTCAGAGAATGTATGCATTTTATCGAGTGCTTTGACATGCCCATCTGCCAAATCCATCACATGGATGTAATCTCTTACCCCTGTACCGTCCACCGTGTCATAATCATCACCAAATACACTTAAGCAAGCTCTCGTACCGATAGCTGTTTGCGCGATAAAGGGCAATAAGTTGTTAGGAATGCCATTGGGGTCTTCACCGATAGTGCCAGACTCATGCGCCCCAATGGGGTTAAAGTAGCGCAGTAAAATGATTTGCCATTCAGAATCAGAGACATAAAGGTCGCGTAACATCTCTTCAATGAAAAGTTTGGATCTTCCGTAGGGATTGGTGGCACTAAGAGGGAAGTCTTCTGTGATGGGCGTGCTGTGCGGGTCACCATAGACTGTGGCAGAAGAGCTAAAGACGATGGATTTACATCCGTGTGCTGCCATGACTTCACAGAGAATGAGCGTGCCATAAATGTTGTTATCATAATACGCAAGAGGCTTTTCTACAGACTCCCCCACTGCTTTAAGTCCTGCAAAATGAATGACAGCATCAATGGCATAAGCTTCAAATGCACGGGTCAGGTCTTCCTTGTTGCGAATATCACCTTCTATGAGAGGAATGGTTTTACCCACAATCTTATCAACTCTTAAGATACTCTCTTTGGAGGCATTACAAAAGTTATCAAAAACGACAATATCATACCCTGCTTCAACCAACAAGATACAGGTATGTGACCCGATATACCCCGCGCCACCCGTCACTAAAATACGCAAGAAAATCCTTTATAGCGTGTCAAATATTAAAATCCAAACTTCATACCGCCGTAAAAGCCCTTATTGAAAGTTTGCTTGATATCGTTGGTGTATTCTGTTTCGATGTTGCGGTAACCTCCAAAAAGATCAAGCCCCTGTGCTAGTTGCATGTTCGCTTCTACTCTTAACTCTGTGTAGTGTTTTGCATCATTAAAACTAAGGACTTCAGGCGAGTAGGCAAAGGTTGTTGCAAGTGAAATTGTCGGGATAGTACTGTCTAATGGTAGGGAGTAGATGATTTTTCCGTAAAGTGGTATGGCTGAAAAGTTATCGGTAGCAACAAGCTTTGCACCCAGCCCAAATGCAAGACCTTCAAGGCCTGCGAAAGAACTTTGTGCTCCAAATCCAACAGAACCCAAGCTGTCGCCATCCGCATAAAGATAAGAAGCATTAAACTGATACCCTAAGCCACCATCAAGGTCTTCATCAAAAGTATTGAGACTTGCCGAACCGAGTACTTCAACATCTTTGTCATTGACATCAAACCCAATAGTGTTTTGAGCATATGCTGAAGCAAGAGCGAGTAAGAAATAGAGCAAAACTTTCGAGATATTCATAGTAAATCCTTTGGGTGATAATGTGTCAAATCATACCATAATTTTTGCTATGTTTTAGTCCGCTGGGCGATAGTTTTTCTCTTTTTCTAGCCGTTCTTGTTTCGTTTTTTCTTTAAAAGCTTTTTTCTTCTCTTGCATCATGGCAGCATCCCTTAAGTCTTCCTCGTTGTCGTGACGCACCGCATCGATGAACTTACTGTGGTCATCAAACTGCCCTGTTCGTACAGCCCAAATCAGCGCAAGCAGTCCTATAGCACCTAAAAGTGTGGAGATGCTTATCATGAGTATGACGATATTTTCACTCATTATTTATCCTTAAAGTGTAGATTTTTGATGCGTAAAGAGTTGCCAACCACGATGAGTGAACTCAGTGACATGGAGAAGGCGGCTACCAGCGGATAGACAAAGCCCATGACGGCTAGGGGTACGGTGATGGTGTTGTAAAGCAGTGAGAAAGCTAGATTTTCTTTCACGGCACCATAGGTTCTACGCGAGAGCCTGTACGCTTCTTCTATGCTTTCAAACCGCTCATCTAAAAGTACGACATCACTCACGCCGATGGCGACATCTGCCCCATTTCCCATGGCGATGGCGATGTCAGAAGAGGTCAGTGCCAGCGCGTCATTGATGCCGTCTCCTACCATGACGACTACCTCACCTGCTTGATGTAAGTCTTGGATGATGCGCGCTTTGTCTTGAGGGAGTAGTTTGGCATACACTGCATCAATGCCTACCGCTGAAGCAACTTTTTGGGCACTGCGTTCATGGTCTCCTGTGAGCATAACGACTTTGATACCTAAGTTTTTGATGTTTTGTATGGTTTTGGCTGCACCGCTTTTGATGGTATCGCTCAGTTCAAAGCGTGCGACAAGCTGCTTGTCGATGGCAAAAAAGAAAAGGCTATGTTCTGAGTCACTTTGCACCGTTACTCTCTCTTCTTGTAGTAGTTGTGCATTGCCACCGATGAGGTTTTTGGTGTCGTATGTTGCGCTAATGCCTTTAGCCTCTATACTGTGTATCGCTTCAAGATGGCGTGTTTCTAATATCTCGTACTCCGTCTCAAGATAGGTTTTGATGCCTTTTGAGATAGGGTGGTTAGAAGTGTTAATCAGTGCATAAAGCAAAGAAGCATCAAAGCCTTCATAGAGTTGAGCACTTGCCACAGAAGGTTTGCCCTCGGTAATCGTCCCTGTTTTGTCCAGAGCCAACACCGTGCTTTTTGCCATGGTTTCAAGAAAAGTAGCCTCCTTGAAGAGTATGCCTCTTTTAGCGGCTTGAGCGATGCCCACGAGGGTTGCCATCGGCGTTGCTAAAGAAAGTGCGCAAGGACAGGCGATGACGATGACTGAGATACCCACGATAAGTGCCTGTTCAAAACTTCCCATCCAAAAGTACCACCCTGCAAATGTACACAGCGCAATCAACAAGATGGTGCTTGAAAAACGCCCCGAAATGGCATTGGCGAGTTGCTCGATGCGGGGTTTTTTAGTGATGGACTCTTCAAGCAGGTTAACAATGGAGGAGAGCATGGAGTTTGAGACATCTTTGCTTGCTTTGTAGTGCAGTACCGAGTCTAAGCAAAGCGAACCACTCAAGATAGTATCACCCTGTTTTTTATAAACAGGTTCATTCTCCCCTGTGAGTGAAGACTCATCAAATGAGCCTTGCCCCCATACCACTTCGCCGTCTATGACCACTTTCTCCCCTGGCTTAAGTTCGATGATGTCGCCTACGATGACATTTTCTACACTCACCAGAGATTTGACTCCGTCTTTGAGTGTGGTGACTTCAGTTGGTGTGCTTCCCATCAGTCCATCAAGGGTGTCAACCGCGTGTTTTTTGCTTAAGACCTCCAAGTATTTACCCACCAGCACAAAGGTGATAATCATCGTCACTGAGTCAAAATAAACCTCTCCTTTTTGGCTTATCATCGCATAGATAGAGTAGATGTACGCTAGTGATGCACCCGTGGCAACGAGTGTGTCCATGTTTATCATACGGTTTTTATAGCCATAGTACGCAGAACGGTAGAAAATCCAACCCGAGTAAAATAGCACAGGTGTAGCCAAGATAAACTCCGCCACATTGAGGATGTCTTTAAACGATTGTTCTATGCCACCAAAGTACCCCGCATAATGTGCGATGGCAAGCCACATGATGTTCATCGAACCAAACACCGCCACCAAGATACGCGTGTAGTAGGTCTTGCGTGTAGAAATGGCGCGTTCTTCTTGTAGAGCAGGGTCGTAAGGGTAGGCGTTGTAGCCGATGGAGCGTATGGTGTGGATGAGCTCTGAGAGTTTGACTACTTCAGGATCCCAGATGATTTTGGCTTTGTTGTTGGTGTAGTTGATGCTGGCTTCTATGACTCCGTTGGTTTTGTGGAGTATCTTTTCATTGAGCCATACGCAAGCAGAGCAGTGTATGCCCTCGATGATGAGGTGTATTTTGTTTAAGCCCTCATCATCTGTGGTGATGTACTTTTTCTTGAAGCCTTCGAGGTCAAATTTCTCCAGATTGCCCACCTCTTGTGCGGCAGGCTGAAGCGTGGTAGTGCCCAGTTTGTCATAAAAACTGTCTAACCCTTGGTCACCGAGTAGATGATACACGCCTTGACAGCCTTTACAGCAGAAAAAAAGCGTTTTGTCTGCTTCTTTTTCTACGATCATGACATCTTGCGAAAAAGTAAGGTTACAGTGTGTACATGAGACCTGTGCCACGCATCTCCTTCGGGTCTAGTTTAAGCATAGTGCTGCATGATTTTATCTAAATCTGTGTAAAATCCTTCATGGAACATACACTCATCTTCGTACTCATCCTTCTTTTTGCGGAACTTTTTGAAGCCTTTATGCAGCGTTCGCCAACGCTTTTAGGGGTTTTAGGAAAACTCTATGTGTATTATGCAAGACATATCTTTTTGTTTTTTCTTCTTCAGCCGAGCTTCTATGTCCTCATCGGCATC
>DYTF01000124.1 GCA_020726105.1 Sulfurovum sp.
CATTGGCGAGTTTGTAACGTGGTATGAGGCGTATTGCAAGAAGATTTGAGTTGGTTGTTTGGTTTTCTTGGGGTATTATAAATGGAATGAGAAAAACTAATGGATAAACCTAGCGAATGTGTGACAACTCTAATTTTTGCTATAGGGGTAGAGAAGCAAACCTCCCCTCCCTCCGAACCGTACGTGCGGTTCTCCCGCATACGGCTCTCCAGTTGATAGTTTCCTCATCGGGATTGATACGCCTTGCCTCAATCTTCGTGACTTGTGAAAAGATTGGGATTGGCGAAGTAGGTATTTGATAACCGTTTATACAACTGTATCATTTACGCACTTAACTCCATTACCAGAGCTATCAACATACTTTGAGTCCATATTGATGTTTGGCTTGATACTTGCGTACGACACTCTATCTTGTTTAGTTGTTTCCAACACTATTGATAATTGCATTTGCTCCATCTTTATATCCTTTCCGTATCTTATCTTCCTATCCCCCTTTGTTAAACCCAAGTTTGGTCCATTGGGTGTTTCGTAAGCTACACGTATCGAACCTTTATCTGTTTCATAAGTGGATACACACCTTAGTTTGTTCACTCAGTTGTCTCTGACATTCTTTGATAAAGGGTTATAACTCACTGCACTACTATGAGGACTCTGACTCCTCTTAGCTATCACATTAGCCAAGAGGTATCCCCTCTTTTCTCGTTCAATCTTCTTATCATTCCATCCCCAAACATACTATACAATCTAACAGTCGTTTTAGCTACCACGACAACGCTATTAGTGAGTTTCAGACTTCACTATGGAACGGTGAGTTCGTCATTGTATAACACCGAAACGGGTTCGTCATCCTACGGACTAATAATTCGCCTCCATTTACTCCCCAACCCTACCTCACGGTAACGCAGTTAATTTTGGCTACAGAGTTTATGGTTTACTCTGGTAAGGACTTCCACCTTACTGATTGAACGCCTTCGAGGGCGTACCGTTACGAAGCTCCAGCTTCGTAACGAGTAAATTTTAAAAATATATAGTAACTTCTAGTCTCTATATAGTTAATGTAATAAAAATTTAATATTAGTCTTTACTATATGTTTTTTTGGCTATAATTAAAATATTAATTATTTTACAAGGTCTAAACCATGGGAACTCATAAATTATTTGAAGAACTAATTACTAAAAACGAATCTGATATTTTAGATTTTAAAAGTGAATTTTATAAAAAAAATGATAAAAATGATCGTGCTGCTTTTACAAAAGATATAGTTGCAATGGCAAACACTCCTCGTACAGGATCATCATATATTGTAATTGGTATTTTAGAAAAAGACGGAAATAAAGAATTTCAACCTCTCTCCTCACAAATTGATGATGTTGAAGTTCAAGATATGTTTTTAAAGAATAAAGTAGATAGAGTACCTCAGTTTATATATCATCCTGTGGAATATAAAAATAATATGTATGGTATCATTGAAATTAAACTTGATTTGACTACAGCATCTCCTATGACTTTTACAACAGTAGCCGACAAGGTTACAGTAGGTGTAGTGTATTATCGTCAGGGTTCTAAAAACAGTGAAGCAACTGGTACACAATTAAGTTATATTAATGATTGGTTTCGAGATAAAAGTACACAACCTTTAAATAATGTATGTGATAGAAGCTGGAGTGAGTTTTTTGATGCTGTTGATTCGTTTAACTATCAATCTAAAGACTATGTATTAATTGTTGGTAATGCTATCGAAGATTATACAGATATAGAAATACTTGGTAGGATTAAATGGAAAACTATTATTGATTTTGACAGATTAAGTGAAAAAGGTGGGCTGTATGAAAAAATAAATGAGACTATTAAAACTTGTGGTAATTATATTCATATTGATGATTCACCTAGAAGTTTGCCACATAATCCAGGCATGTTATGGTATTTTGCTAGTGGTACATCGGAACAACCGTCTACACATGAATACATTGTCTGGAGACAAAATCATTTAAAAGATTTTCAAGAACAAGTACAGAATATTGCAAAAGATTTATTACCATCATATTGTAATGTTATTATTTATGGTTTCAATGAAATTAAATTTATTAGGGCTATTGTAGAAACATTTGGTGATTCATTTAATAATAAAATTAAGTTTATATATATTGGAGATTCAAACTTTGATGATGAGTTTCAAGAAGATTATGATTATATTTCAGCAGAAATTAAAAATAAAGTATTATTTAA
>DYTF01000049.1:0-5367 GCA_020726105.1 Sulfurovum sp.
TATTTTTTTGTACATTTAAGAGTGCCCTAAAAGACAAAGATAATTTTTGTTCTTTTAATGATGCAATCACATCTTTTTCACTGTCTGATAGCACTTTGGCGTCTTTAAGAGTAATGTGGTTTTCTTCTTTCTCATCTTCGAGGGATTGACCTGCAATCAAATCCCTTAGTTGCAGTATAGCTTTGTTGTAATTCTGATGTGTGTTGGTAATGATTGCAAAACGATACTCTACTTCTATATTATTGACACGATGGTTTTGGGTGATCATTGCTTCAAGTACAGAGTGAATTTGTTCATAGTTTTCATTGAGTGCGATGAGAAATTCTGAACCGCGATTTCGTCCGATGAGAACATTTTTAATCCCATTTTGTTTAAAAAGCAGATTTAAGCTTTTAGAAATACTGTATAAAAGGGTATCGACTTCATCAGAGCTGTAGTTTTCACTGAGCAAGGGTAGGTTCACGACGCTAAGACAGGCCAACGAATCAGGATTGTGGTGCTCAATATTTTTAATGAATGCTTTTTTGGTAAAGGTTTGTGTTGTTTGGTCAAGCAGGGTTTCTTGAGCACTGAGATTCATCAGAAAATAGATAAAATAAATCGCAATAAAGGTAATGGCAGTGATGAGAATACCATCTTTGATGCTGAGTCGGATAGTGGCTTCTTTGTCAATGGTGCTGAAAAAGACAAGAAAAGTAAGAATCAGAACAGGAATTCCTGCCCTAAGTGCTAGAATAAAACGCCGTCCTCTTTCTTCTTTTTGTGAATGTAACATCAGACATCCAGGTATTTTACATCTTTTGCATGGCTCTCTATATAGTTTCTTCTTGGCTCAACCTCATCACCCATAAAGAGCACAAAGGTATCACTTGCGGCTTCATCATCACCGATGGTTACTTGTAATAATCTTCTGTTCTCTGGCGTCATGGTGGTCTCCCAGAGCTGTTCAGGGTTCATCTCTCCCAGACCTTTGTAGCGTTGGATGTAAGCACCTTTTTTTGCAGAACTTTCTACCTCTTCAAAGATAGCAAGCAAATCCCTATCTTTAAACTCATCGCTTTGGTATTCAGATATTTTTTGGTGTATATGGATGGCTTCGTTGTAGTGAGGATTCGTAAAGAGCACTTCATCTACGATGAGCTCTTCTAGACCATCTTTTGTTTGCACAAAGAGTTGGATGGAGTCATGAGTGACGGTTTTGTTTAAAATATTGTAACCGAGTTGGATGATATATGCTTCGATGGTTTGTGCCAGTTTTGTGTTATCCGTACCGACGATGTCAGGATTTTCAATCATATAACGAAGTACCTCAGGCAGGGCAAAGCGTTTTTCTATCTCTTTGAGCGTCATACGGTAATAGGCTACGAGCTTAAAGAGTTCTATCAGGTCGGCTTGCCCCATTGTGGTACTTTCGATGGCTGAAATACCGTTTTCAATCAAATAGTCATTGAGTGCTTTTTCATCTTTGAGATAGACTTCATTTTTGCCTTTTTTGTAGCGATAAAGCGGAGGCTGTGCAAGGTAGAGATAGCCTTTTTCGATGATGGGTTTGAGAAATCTAAAAAAGAAAGTCATGAGTAGTGTTTGGATATGGCTACCGTCAACATCCGCATCGGTCATGATGATGACTTTGTGGTAACGCAACTTCTCTTCATTAAACTCATCACCGATACCACACCCAAGGGCAGTAATCATGTTTTTAATCTCATCTGATTTGAGTATCTTGTCGAGTCTGGCTTTCTCAACATTGAGAATTTTACCTTTAAGTGGAAGGATGGCCTGAAACACTCTATCACGCCCTTGTTTGGCAGAACCACCTGCAGAGTCCCCTTCGACGAGATAGATTTCAGAGACCGCAGGGTCTTTACTTTGGCAATCTGCCAGTTTCCCAGGAAGGGTACCGATGCTCATGGAGTCTTTGCGTTTGACCAAATCTTTTGCTCTTTTGGCTGCGTCTCTTCCTCTGGCTGCAAGCAGTACCTGATCCATGATGGCTTTGGCTTCGATGGGTGTCTCTTCGAGGTATTTGTTAAAGTTTTCGCTAAAGAGTTTTTGCACTAAGGGTCTTACATAGCTAGAGCCTAGTTTACCTTTGGTTTGCCCCTCAAATTGAGGCTCAGGGACACGCACAGAGACAATGGCAATGAGTCCTTCTTTAGTGTCATCCCCTGTGATGGCGGTGTTTTTCTCTTTGGCATTGGCATTGTTTTTGATGTAGGTGGAAAGAGAACGGGTAAGACCCGCTCTAAATCCTGCTTCATGTGTACCGCCATCAGGTGTTTTGATGTTGTTGACAAAAGAGAGCACTTTATCGCTGTCTGCATCACAATACATCATGGCAATATCGATCTCTAAGACACCTTCATCAGCATCTTCTACACTCCCACTGAAAAACTGTGCGGTAGAGAGTGCAGGTTTGGTATTCATATCTTCGACAAATTGACGGATACCACCTTCAAAATGAAACTTCTCTTTGGTGCCGTCTCTTTCGTCGGTGAAATCGATAGTGATTTTAGGGTTCAGGTAACAGAGCTCTTTAAAGCGTTTGGTTAGAATTTCTTTTTGGAAAGTGACTGTTTCGGTGAAGATGGTCTCATCTGGCCAAAATTCTATCTTAGTACCTGTTTTGCGGGAATTTCCTGTTTGTGCCAAAGGCTCTTGAGGGATACCAGCTTTAAAGTCTTGCCCAAAAGAGTGTCCCTCGCGGTTGATGCTTAGCTTTAAGTCTTTAGAAAGGGCATTGACAACAGAAACACCCACCCCATGAAGACCGCCTGAGACTTTATAGGTATCTTTATCAAACTTTCCACCAGCGTGTAAAACTGTCATAACAACAGTGGCTGCAGAAATCTTCTCTCCAGGGTGCTCAGCCACAGGGATACCACGACCGTTATCTTCAATAATGGCTGAACCCGCTTTGGTGAGTGTAACCTTGATGGTGTCACAGTAACCTGCCATGGATTCATCGATGGAGTTATCTACGACTTCATACACAAGATGATGAAGACCCCTAATGGAAGTGTCACCAATGTACATACCTGGGCGTTTTCTTACCGCTTCAAGTCCTTTAAGAACTTTAATATTACTAGCACCATATTCTGCCATAGTTAAGACTCCATTTTTGTTGTGTAAATGCGTGTTTTTTGTGTCGCATAAGTACTTTTATTTTAGCCAAAAGTAGCTTAGGAAAGGGGCAGTTTTAGGGGCTTAGAGCAGCATTTGGCTGTGTTGTTTTTTGGTGCTGACGATATCAAGCGTATTGGGGTCCACAAAGAGCTGATTTTTGTACGCTTCGATGGCATAACGCCCTATCATGGCAGCATTGTCTGAACAGTATTCAAGGGGGGCAACATGCAGTGTTTTGCCAAAGGTGTGACATAGATTTTCATAGGCATTTCGCAAGTAAAGGTTTGCCGATGCACCTCCTACTATGGCAACATCTTTGATAGGCTCAGTGGCAAAGATTTTTTTGCTTTTTTGAAGCAGATGGAGCTTGACGGTTTTTTGAAAACACGCAGCAAGATCTGCACAGTCTTGTTCGCTCATGCCCTCTACTCCTCCCAAGGCTGCTACTTGCAAGCGTACGGCATTTTTAAGCCCTGAAAGCGAAAAGGCAATCAGTGCTGAGTTACGCAGTGGTACGGGGAGTTCAAAACGGTTTTCATCTCCTTGTTTTGCCAGTGCTTCGATGAGTGGCCCTCCAGGGTATCCCAGTCCCATCATCTTGGCACATTTGTCAAAACTCTCACCCACGGAATCATCCATGCTAGTTGCTAGTATTTCCATATGCTCAAATCGTTCCACGCGGATGATTTGGGTATGTCCTCCTGAGATAAGGAGCACAAGTAGTGGAAGAACGGGTTCTTTTTCTATAAAAAGCGAATAGATATGACCTTTAAGATGATGAACAGGAATAAGAGGAATATCCAGAAACACAGAGAGGGTTTTTGCCATGGCGATACCCTCCAGTAAGGTGACACCCAGCCCTGGTTGATTGGTCACAGCAATGGCTTTGAGATGTTTAAAATAGGGCTTGGTTTCTTGCAGTATCTGAGGCAGTGCCACAGCATGCAACCTCGAAGCCAGTTCAGGCACAACACCGCCATAAAAGGAGTGCTCTGCTTCTTGAGAGATTTTTTTATGAAAAATGACTTTTTTGCTCTCTATCTCGGTAATGGCGATGGAGCTGTCATCACAGCTTGACTCAATACTTAAAATCATCCCAGCTCCCCCGTAACCATTTTTTCTATCAGTTCCCATTTTCCGTAACCGCTTTGGGCATTAATATGTCCTGCATCTTTGAGGACGGTTAGGGGTATGGTGTAGTGTGAGGCAATACTTTCTGCTTCTGTAAGCGTGATATAAGGGTCGTTATCAGAGACCAACATCTCGACGCTGTGCGCGCAAAGACTTTGGGGCAAGGTACAAGGAAAAAAGGTTTTTATGGTATCGACTTGGGTACTAAGACTAGGAGGGGAAATCAGAAAAAGTCGTTTGATAGTGGGGATATTTTCCTCTTGAGCGAGCCAAAACCAAAGGGTGTTTGCCAAAGAGTGGCAGACGACGGTATCAGGCTTAAAGTCTATCAGTATCTCTTTGAGCTGTTTGAGCCATCTGTTCTTGGAAGGAAAATGACAGTTGTCGAGCAGAGGGAAAGAGACTGTGCCGTAGTTTTTTGCGAGTGTTGCCGCGAGTTCTGCCTGCCAATGGGGTGCATCACTTCCACCCCATCCGTGCAAGATGAGTACTTTATCGTGCATTGACATAGGCTCTTACCTCTGCATCGATGCGGATAATGTCATCCACCCCGTTTGCTTTGATGGCTTCAAAATGTTTATAGGCATCCAATACAATCTCACTCATCCCAAAAAAAGAACATTTTTCGTCTCTAAACGCATGAATTGCCTCTTCATTGGCGGCATTGATGACAACACCCAGATGCGGATGCGCTAAGATATGCTCTTTAATCTGCCAAATGGGATAGCGAGAGGCTTCAATAGGCAGAAATTCCAAACTGCCTATGCTTAATAAATCCACAGGAGGCAAGATAGGTTCTGCTACTTCACCTTTAAGTGCAAAGGCAATCGGCAACTTCATATCCACGCCCGCAAAGTGTGCTGTGGTTGAGCCGTCCGTAAATTCTGCAAGGGCATGGATGATGGATTTTTTCTCTATCACCGCGTCTATTTGCTGTGTGCCAAAAAGCCACTTTGCTTCTAAGAGTTCAAAGAGTTTGTTGGTCATGGTGGCTGAATCAATGGTGATTTTGTCTCCCATGCTCCAGTTGGGATGTTTGAGCGCATCTGAAAAAGTAGCTTTTTTCATCTGTTCAAGTCCCCATTCTCTAAAAGCCCCACCGCTTGCTGT
>DYTF01000049.1:5467-11960 GCA_020726105.1 Sulfurovum sp.
TCGATGAGTTCTAAGATGCCTTCTTTGCCGCAGAGTACAAAAGGGTGGTTGACTTTTGCTCTGTCTGCTTCATGCGCAATGGCGACATAGCGAGGCTGATGTTCTTTGATTTGTTGGTTGAGCAGCTCGATGTTGGTTCCGGCAACAAGGGCTTCTACGGGGATGTCATAGCGTTTAGCGACGATGAGAGTATTGACCCCGATGGAGCCAGTAGAACCTAAAAGTACAATGCTTGACATGGTTTAGGTGAGGGCTCTTAGGGCAATCACCATGATGGGCGCAGCAAAAAGATAGCCATCAATTCTGTCCAAAATACCGCCATGTCCAGGGAGCAGATCACCTGAGTCTTTCACGCCTGCTTCACGTTTGAGATGGGATTCAAACAGGTCACCAAAGATGGAAGCAACAGCTACGACAAAGGTGATAAGCACCGATATCCATCCATCAACCACCCAAAGTCCTACAAAAGAACCCCCAATGGTAGCAATCGCAAGGCCACCAAACACCCCTTCGAGTGTTTTGTTGGGTGAGGTGTCTGAAAACTTGGTTTTACCTATGGCTTTGCCTGTAAAAAACGCACCAATATCAGTCAGTGCCACGACCACAAGAAGCCAAAACATATAGGCAATACCGAAATCCTGATAGAGGATGAGAAAAAAGAGTATGCCACTTACAGGGTAAAGAAAGGGAAGCAGCAGTCTTTTGTCAAAGTTGTGAAAATAAGCCAGTGAAGAGGCAAAAATAATCGCTATGAGAAAAAACAGATCATCCGGACTAGGGTAAAAATAGGCAACAATCCACAAAATCACTGCCCACACATACACAGAAGCCGAGCTGAGTTTAAAGAGTCTCATCGCCTCATAAAATGCAAAAAGATAAATGACACCTAAAAAAGCCCACATAACAAAAAAATTATCTATCCAGCCAATCAGACCCACAACCCCAAGCAGCCCAATACCCGTTAGCCAGCGTTCTTGATAATCTGTAAAAATTTTTGTCATACAATCGCCCTTTTTTTGGATAAAAGTGATTATAGCACCCCTTAGGTTACAATCTGATTTCAACCCCTTCTTTGGTCACTCTGATGGTATCGTAGTGTGTATAGAGTACGTTTGAGCCTTCTTGGGCTTTGACAAATTTACGTTTGGTAAAATCAACCTCATAATCACCAGGATTTTTGACTGAAAAATCGACACAGAGTTTTGCCGCAGCGTGTACTACAGACTCAGGCAGGTTTTGTTTATCGGTGCGTATGATGACATGGCTTGAGGGAATGTCGCGTATATGCATCCACACATCATTGGCTTTGGCTAGAGAGAGCAGTTTTTGGTTTTCGTTGCTGTTTCGTCCTACAAAGACTTTATAGTTTTCTATCCAGAAGAGTTCACCCTCTCTGAGTTTTTCTTTTTTGCGTAGTGATTTTGCCCTTTTGGGAACCAGAAGTTCGAGTTCATAGGGCGTGTGTGCCTGTTCTAGCGCATGGTAGATATTGTCATAAAATGTTTTTTTACTTTGCAGATTTTCTTTTTCGATGTGCACATTTTTTGCTTTACTTTTTGCCCGTTTGGCAAGGTTGAAATAATAATCACTCATGCGGTTGACTTTGACATGCTGGGGCAATGTAATTTTGATGGCATTACCCTCAAAATCAAAAGTATGAAGTTCTGCATCATAGGGCTTGATTTGATAGAGGTTTGACAAGATGAGGTTGGCGGACATTTGACTTTGTTGTGCCTGTTCAAAGAGTTGTGCTTCATTGGGAAGTTGTCGTAACAGTTGTTCAAGTTTGTCTACTTTTTTGGCGACAAGTGAGCGCTTTTGTTTTTTGCTCTCAAGCAGTTTTTTGCTCTCACTCTCTGCAAACAAAGCTTCAAGATACCTATCGACATCCTCTATGGGAGGCATCTCTTTGTTTTGTCGCTCATTTTTGCCTTCAAAAGCAGGGATAGCAAGCAGTTCCACACCAGGGCGCACCACACGAAAAGAGCTGTTGGCATCAATGTGTCTCAGTGCTTCGATGATGACCTCATTGTCATCAAGCAATATGGCGTTGGTGTTTTTGCCTGTAAACTCAAGCTGTAAGTAGATAATCTGGTCTTTATAGGAGCTTTTGGGTGAGAGTTTGAAACGGATGATTCTGTCATTTTGGGGCACTTCGACATGCAGCAGTTTTGAGCCTGACAAGAGACTGTGCAGGAGTGCATCAAAGGGTGCATTGTAGCTTTGAAGCGGTCTTTGTGAGGGCGCCTTGTAGATAAAACCATGCCCTTTTGTCATGTTAAAAAAGTAGCTCCCAGATTTGTCAAATACGATTTCTAAAACCGTATCATCAATGCGTCTGGCACGGCTTATGAAGCTAAAATCATTCAGGCGTTTACAGATGGCTTGTAGCTCAAACAGTGTCATAAGTTTTGCCTCCCTAAAATGCGCAACGCGTCTGAAATATTAACGCAATTTTAGCATAATTTTTTTTCGCTATAATGCGCATTATTCTATACCCTGTGTATATAAAGGACAAGCTATGGCACAAACCATGACAGAAAAGATTTTTTCAGAACATGCAGGACGCGAAGTATTTGCAGGTGAGATTGTTAGAGTGGAGATCGATATGATTATCGGTAATGACATCACGACACCGATTTCTATCAGAGCATTTGAGGAGTCAGGCGCGCCAAAACTTGCAAGACCCGATAACTTTTGTATCGTGATGGATCACTACATTCCTGCCAAAGACATTGCTTCAGCCAATCAAGCGAAGATTTCCAGAGATTTTGCCTACAAACATGACATGAAATACTTTTTTGATGAAAAAGACATGGGCATTGAGCATGCCTTGCTTCCAGAGAAAGGGTTGGTGCTTCCAGGCGATGTGATTATCGGTGCTGACTCTCACACCTGTACCCATGGTGCATTGGGCGCATTTTCTACAGGTATGGGCAGTACGGATCTCTCTTTCGCGATGATTACGGGGGGAAACTGGTTTAAAGTGCCTGAGACGATTAAAGTGGAGCTTACGGGTAAACCAGGTAAACATATCTATGGAAAAGACATCATCTTGGAATTGATTCGCCAAATAGGTGTGGATGGTGCACTCTATAAAGCCATTGAGTTTACGGGTGAAGCCATCCAGTACTTGGGTATGTCAGATAGATTTTCGATCGCTAACATGGTCATCGAAGCAGGGGCTAAAAACGGTATTTTCGCTGTGGATCATGAAACACTAGCCTACCTTGAAGACAGAAAAATAGCCAATGGCGGTCTAAGGGCTGAGCCAAAAATCCATGTGGCAGATGCAGATGCGAAGTACTCTCGGGTGATTAGCATTGACACCGCGGCACTCTCACCTGTCATCGCGTATCCATTTTTACCGTCCAATGGTAAGCCTGTAGAGCAAGCAGTCGCCGATGATTTGAAGATTGACCAAGTGATGATAGGCTCATGTACCAATGGGCGCATCGAAGATTTGCGTATCGCTGCGGAGATAGTCAAAGGTAAAAGAGTGGCGCGGCATACGCGTATGATTGTCACGCCTGCGACACAAAAGATACTACTTCAAGCGCAACATGAGGGCTTGATGGACATCCTCATCGAAGCGGGTGCTGTGGTTTCTAACCCCACTTGTGGCGCCTGTTTGGGTGGCTATATGGGTATTTTGGGGGATGGTGAACGATGTGTGGCGACGACCAATCGTAACTTTGTGGGACGCATGGGAGCTAGAACTTCAGAGATTTATTTGGCAAACTCTGCTGTGGCTGCTGCTTCAGCGATTGCAGGCAAGATTGTAGATCCTCGAGATCTCTAAGTTACAAAAGTCACTTTGATGTTTAGAATACTTTTTGGATTACTCATTATTTTAAGCACCACTTGGGGTGTTTCGTATCAGATACGCTTGGGAAGTTTTGAGAGTTATGAGGCACTTCAGGCTACTCTGTCGAAACTACAAAATCCACAGTACAAACAAAAACTCAGCATCGAGCAAGATGATGCTACGGGTTACACACTTTACTCTAAAACTTTTGCGGAACAGGCTCAAGCACAAAAGGCTTTAGATGTGTATACCTCAGTCTTCGAGGGTGCTATGATGACAAAAGATGGCGTGCCTGTCTCGTTTGCACAGCACAAAGAAGAGAAAGTTGAGGCATTAGTAGTCGAGCAAGCCGAAGAGAAACCAGATACAACACTTTGGGAAAATGTGCAAACAAAGCCTTCAGGCTTAGCAAAACCAGAGCAAGATAAACCGCAAGCATTTGAAGTACCAAAAGTAATACAAAAGCCCCATGCTACTTTGCCTAAAGAAAACAAAAACCTCTCTTTTTCTAAAGAGTTGCAACGAAAAGTTTTTTATCTCTGTTATGAGGGCAAAAAACAGGGTAGGATTAAACCCGTTATCAAAGCGATTTTCAATCAATTTTTTATCACCTACTCTTCACAAATGATAGAGATACCACCTATCGTTACGCCTTATAAGCTAGTGGGAAATGACCTACATATCACCGTAGGTATGTTTTCAGTGGGAGGTACGAAAAGTAGGTTGGTGCGTGTCACCGATAAGTATCTACGCGTCATCAACTGGGCAGATGGAAAGCCTGTTCAGTCTGTACGGTTTTACTATACCCATCGAGATGCACTCGCATTTTCGCAAAAAAACTGAGTCTAAAACCCAAACCCACTGCTAAAATCGGGTGTTCCAAAACTTTGTGTCGCAAAAGAAGGATCCGCGTAGCCATGTTGCACACTACTGCTTCTTAACATCATGATGTCCATTTTAGGGTCAATGCCTTTAGGGCAAGCCACCGTACATTCTCCGCATAAAATGCAATCCCATATCCCATTGTTTTGCACCGTGTCGATGATATTTTTTACCCCTCTTTCGCGTTTATCTATGCTGTAACGGTAGGCACGCGTGAGGGCAAAAGGCCCCAAAAAGTCAGGTTTGAGCGCGTACACAGGACAAGCAGAGTAGCAGGCATCACAGAGTATGCAGTCTGTTTGTGTTTCGGACTGTTTTTCATCTTGATGCGAGAGAGAGGTTTCATGGTAGTCGTGCAACCAAGCAGTACTTCTTTTAAGTGTCTGTTGCGCGGGGTGTTTATCTACTTTGAGGTCACGAAGTACGGGATGGTATTGCAAAGGCTCTACAAGGTCACCCTCTTTTACTTTGTGCGCACATGCCAAAACCTCTTTGCCATTTACGCGTACAGCACAAGTGCCACACACAGAAGCGCGACAGCCTGCACTAAATGTCAGTGTCGCATCGCTATGGCTTTTAATGTACGCCAAGGCATCTAAAAGTGTCATCTCTTCTTGTGCTAAAGTGTAGGGTGTCACGGTGTTGTCGTGACTTCGCAGGATACTTAGCTGCATGGCTTTGCCTTGTGGTGGTGTAGGATGGAGTGTTTAAAAGAGGTATCATTGGTAGATTCAAACCCTATCTTAAAGTGTGCCCCACGACTCTCATCGCGCATCAGTGCAGCAGAGAGGATAAGCGGAGCAAGCATCATCGTGTTGCGAAATTCTAAAAAATCGATGAGATGCGTATTGTTGTGAGGACTTTTATCTGCTAGACCCATCTGTGGAAAGGTTTTTTGCATGGCTTCCAACGCTTCTTGTGCTTCTTTGAGTTTTTCATTTTCTCTCACGATACCCACATTTTCATAGAACAGTTTCCCTAAACACTCTCGTTGCACATAAAAGTTTATACTGTTTTCTTGCCCATAAAGAGCATCGATAGTATCTCTATCTTCCTTGAGTTGTCTTTCGTCACTTTTCGTGACTTGAACTTGGGCTGCGTAGCGAGTAGCATACTCGCCCACTAAGAGACCAAAGGTGGTAATCTCAAGCAGAGAGTTCCCCCCAAGGCGGTTGGCACCATGTACTTTGGCGTTAGCACATTCACCAACTGCGTAACAGCCAATAAGAGTGCTAACACGCAGTTGGTTATCTACTTCGATACCTCCCATACAGTAGTGTGCCACGGGTTTGATGGGTATGAGTTCGCAGGCAGGATCTACCTTTTCATGCAATTTACACAGTGCTATCTCTTGAGGAAGCAGTGTAAGGAGTTTTGCTTCACCCAAGTGACGCAGGTCAAGAAAAACTTCTAGCCCTTTTTGAAACTCACCAAATATCGCACGCGCCACTACATCCCTGGGTTTCAGTTCATCGACAAATCGTTCACCTTTTGAGTTGACCAGATACCCGCCTTCCCCTCTGGCACTCTCTGAGATGAGGATGCCAGAATGCCTCAGTGCCGTAGGGTGAAACTGTACAAACTCCATGTCACTCACCGCAGCACCTGCACGAAGCACCGCAGCGATGCCGTCACCTGATGCGCCATAGGCATTGGTCGTGTAGCCATGATAGAGGCCACCATACCCGCCTGTAGCGATGATGACAGATTTGGCTGAGACTTGTTTGACCTCTCCCGTGCGGATATCCAAAAAGGTTGCCCCTTTCACTGTAGCCTCTTCAACGATGAGGTTGAGCAGATAGT
>DYTF01000050.1 GCA_020726105.1 Sulfurovum sp.
ACGCTGATTTTGCAATGGACTTAGGATTACTTTTAGTAATTATAAATCTATTTCATGGGTCAATTAGCGGAATGCTAGTTGGAATGGTAGCACAAGTTATTATTTCATTTTATTTATTGGTATACCCACCAAACTTATCAAAGTATGGACTATAGTATATGAATAAAGTATCAAATATATTACGCTCAGTCCTTATCGCAATTACAGTAGTAGCTACTCTAATTGCAGCTATGTATATTGCATATATGCTAATACCTATATTATTATTAGCCTTAATTGGCTATAGTAGCTATACTTATTTACAGTATAAATCTACTAAAGAGACTAATGATTATTTCTTTAAAGAATATTAATATAAGGTATCATATTACTAGGGCTAATTGCATCAAATGGGCTAGTAAATATACTATCTTTATTAAATTTAGTAAAGATATTAGATTCTAGTATGTTTTGACCATGAGCCCCTAGTAATGCATTTTCAAGTAAATGTGTACTTAATGATACCGGGTTTTTAACAGCTAAGTTTGCTAATACTGCTTGAATTCTTGTAAAGAATGATGGGAAAGGCATTAAATATAAATCACTCATAAATTTTAAACCTTTAGGCATATTCACTTTATAATCAGGAATAGTTGTTAAAGAATCCTGTATTGCCTCAGCTTCACTCATACCTGAGTTTATATTATGTCGATATAATACCCATCTAGGGATTAGGTCGGCATATAAAGTTAATGCTCCACCAAACCTTACAAATGTAGAGTTAGGGGTAGCTATTAACATACCTAAATAACCCTTAGCATCATCTTTATTTTTTATAGCTGCAATATCATCAGCTACTGTCTTCACTAACTTACCTATTTTAGCAACACTCTCGTGTCCTTCTAACTTATCACCTAAATAAGCATATATTACTTCACTATTAAGTCCAAACTTAGCAAATTTCATAACAGCTTTGGCTAGTCTAGTTTGTTCTCCATTTGGTAATACTGTTAACTTATCTAATACTTTATCCATTTCAACTTGTAAACCACTAATAGACTCTCTATCTTTTACCAACATTTCAGTACCTAATGACTGAATAAACCCATTTGCATGTGCTGCAGAGAAAGGATGCATAGCTATTTCTTTATCTACTGCTCTTACAGCCTCTTCATATTTTTTAATTTCAATCTCATCTGTACTTCCACGTTTTTTCAATAATAACTCTAATCTTTTATTCCTAAGATCTGTCATTTCTTTACTATATTTAACAGCTTCTTTACTATACCTATATACTTCTTCAAATGAAGCCCCTTTAGCTAATATCACTGATATAGCAGATACTAAATCCATAGTGATTTTTGGTGCATTTAATATAATCATATTAATTTTAATATACCTAATCAGATCTTTTACTCTATTAAGTGTTACTGCAACCTTATGATTGGTAATGCCGAGATTGTCTTCTTTATAACCTTCTACTTGATATGCAATATCTTTTCGTATCAAATCTACTTTATTTTTAAATCCTCCAACATCAGATAATAGTGTATCATCTACATTTCTATATTCATTTCTAACTTTTTTAGATAAGTCTCTTATTCCTATATTTTCAGGCATCTTTATATAAATAGGATGATTACTATCATCAATTAAAGCTTCTAATTCTTTATTTATAACATCAACTGTCTTATTTGTTCCAATATATGTAAAACCATCTACTAATGCATTTCTAATAACATTTGTTTCTAGTAATAAGCTTTTATGAGCATAAGCTCTTAAAAGTGACTTTACTGGGTCATTATAGTATCCTAATATCTTTTTTTCTTCAGAAGTTAGTTGTAACAACCTAACATCTGTACCATCTAATCCTATCCCATCTATAAATGCATTTTTATCAAAATTTTGATATTCTTCACTAAATCTTTGCTCATTAGTTAATGGTATTCCCGTTTTTATATAACTAATGTTAGTACCCATTCCTTCTTGTAGCCCATCTGTTCTTTCTCTATAAACTATCCCTAACTTGCCACCAGCAGTTGGTATTCTTGTTTCTAAAAGTTTCCATCCATTTTCTTCAGTAAACATTCTCCCACGATACTCACTATATGTGATTGCTCTTAGTTCATAATTATTTATAGGTATATCATCTATTAAATTACCTCTAGTTATTTTAATATCACCGGATACTGCATGAAGCTCATCATCCATTGTCTTAATAGCTATAGCTTGTGATATTAATCTATTATATATTTCTCTATGTGATTTAAATAAATCTATAAGTATATCCTCACTACTTTCAATCTTATTTAAAGAATAAAGTGTGCTCAGTATTTCTAGCTCTGTTACATTTCTTGTTACATTATATTGTTGTATATTCTGCTTAATACCTGATTGTCCCGTAGTATCTTCATCTAAAAACACCTTAGATAAGTTCTCTGCAACATATTTAAGATTTCCAACCTTACCCTCATATAAAGCAATTAGGTCTTTTAAAGTAGTTTGTCCTTCAACCAACTTAAGTAGATCACCACTTCGTGCAATATTAAAAATAGCTGACTTAGCTATAATATCATCTAATTTACCTATCATTTCTTCATCATAAGCTTCATTGAGCATTTTATCCATCTCTAATGTAGTCTCATCCATTAACTTAATAGCATTTTGTTTTGCAGTAGTTGCCAAAGTACCAAGCGTATTTAAATTAAACCATAAGTCACCTAGGCTTTTTGGATTTAAATAGGTTCTTAGCTGTTTAACAAACTCATTAGAATTCCAAGTATCTGATACCATATCCTTTGTTTCATTATACAATGGTAAATTTTCTATAGCCCAGGTATCAAATGCATCAAAAGCAATACCACCATATGTACTAGTGATCGGGAGTACTCCTCCAATAATAAGGTTACTTACGTATCTATTACTGTTATACATAGCAGTAGTAAATCTATCATTTACATCATCTTCTATTTGAGCCTTTGTATATAATATATGAGGCATAACAAACTTTTCTGAGCTAATAAAACCTTTATTAAGCCTTCTTAATTCCTTAGTCATCTTACTACCATTACCTTGAGACATCTCATAAGCTTCTTCAGCTAATTTTAACTCTTCATTACTTATATCTTTAATTGATTTCTTTAGTCTTTCTAAATACTCTTCTTTTGTTAAACAAGCCATTAATTATACCCTTTCGCATACATTCTAAATTTCACTATTGACATGTGTTCGTAATGTCATCAGTTACTTCTATAAGCTTCGTTCCTCGCGCAGCACCATTAATTATTGTATCCAAAGATTTCTTAGAAGTAGCTTCACTCACTAAGACCTTACCCTTAATATTATACACATCTTTAAAAATTGGAAAGATATCTAGTGTCTTTACTTTATTATATGATTCTACCCCTATAATACCTTCTAAAATAATATTATCAAAAGAATTTCCATTATATGTTACAACAGTTTTGCCTTTTAGCAAACCTTGTAATATCCCCGTAATGACCTCTGTTGACTTAGTATTATCTTCATTACCTTCATATAAAGCTTCTATATCAGAACTTGATCTTAATCCTTCAATTACTGTATCACCTTGAAAATCCAAGACGTTTTCTTTATTATCTCCAAAGTATAATACACCCTTAACACTACCATCACCATTAATATAAGCTACTTCATAAGGAATTGCCGTTTTAGCATTAACGGCTATACCAGGCTTAGCAGCTGTTTCAAAATCTAAGTATATAGTGTCTGCACTTTCTGGATCAAATCCCTTATCCTTCATTGTTGAAAGCTCTGTATTAGTTTTCTCATTTCCTGCTCTTACCTTTAAATGCCCATCAGCTGCTGAATCAGTAATTTCTTCAGACTTTTTAATATCAGCTGTCATAGCAATAGTAATACCTTTAAGAGTATTAATATCCCCGAGAGCAGTATGAGCATTATCAACCTTTACCTTAAAAAACTTAGCAGCGTCACTTTGTTTACTTGACTTTTTACTCGTAGTAGTTTGTACACCATTAGGACCATCACTAGGACCATCACTAGGATCAGTATTAATATCAGTATCAGTATCAGTATCAGTATCTACTTCAGAGTTAACTATTTTATCATCTGATAAGTTAGTTCTAAAAGAATATGGTATATTATTACTAATGCTTAAAAATGCTTGTTTAGCAGCTAAATTTTCTTCATTTCTTGTAATTATATCTTGTATCTTACTTCTATCACTACCTTCTTTAGAAAGATATTCATTAATAAGTTCATTAACAACATCATACTCTTTATTAACTTCAATAAGCTCTTCTTCGTATATTGTACTAAATCGACTAGCTAATTTACTATTAGTTAGTGCTGCATCATGTACGAGCATTATAGCCTCATTCTCTGTAAAGTCTCCACCTAGTTCTTTTTTAAGTCTGTTCATAGTTCTAGAAAGGACTGTAGCATCTATTGTATGTATAGGAACAACTCTAGCTGATGTTGGATTTGAAGCTCTAAGCTTAGCAATAGTTGTAACAAACACATCATTCACTTTTTCTGTTATTAATGTTTCTTTAGATTTAGATAATGGTATTTTATCTTTATTTTTTAATGTATCAAGTTTTTCTTTTGAACTAATAACTGAGTATGGACTATTAATACTAACTAATGAGTTACTACTTTCAATTAATCCATACAATGTTTCAATATCATCATTCCGTTGTTTAAAAAAAGGAACAGTATATACCTTTTCTAGAATTCCTGTAACTAGATAGTTACCAGTAGTCGTAGCTACGTTTTCAATAAACTTTGCACGTATATTTTTTAAAACCTCAACATTAGTATTTTTATTTGGATTTAAAAAATCATTTATATCTACATCATTCATATCATATATTTTAAATATTTTAGTAATTTGTTCCGTATCTGTTTTCTTATCTAAGGCATTTACTATTTTAAATAAATCTTTAGCAAGTTGTATTTGGTTATTTTTAGCTGTTTGACCATATATAAAAGTTACAATAGGTATTTTAATAAGCTCTCTAACATTTAATTCTAATGCTGATAATAACTGACTAGTCTCTGAAAGGCCTGTAACCTTTTTAAGATTATACTTAGACTTGCTAGGTCCATTATTAGCGTCTTCAAATGTTTTAATTTCTGATGATAGTGCTTCAACTGCTATCCCATAAGCATCTCTTAGTTGACCTTCTATAACTTCTGCAGCGCCTTTAAATCCTAATCTTTTTAACATACCTTGAACTAGCTTGTTACCTGCATTTTGAAGTAGCATAATTAATAGACCAGAGGCTGTTGCATCTACTTCTGCCATATATGTAGATTCTATATCACCATCACCACTTCGAATATCTTTAATAGCGCTTATTAATTTAATAATCTTCCAAGGAGACATACCCTTTAATGATTTTAACTCAGGAATAGCACCATTTGAAATCTCAGCAATACCTCTAAGAACACTAATTATACCATCTACCGTTGCATCCTCAAAGTCAGCAAAAGCTTCTACCAAGTCTGTTAAATCTTTATTAGCCGCTGGGTCAGTTATAAATGAAGTAGGGATTTTAAATTCAACAGCAACTCTTCTGATTAAGACTTCTTTTTCTGTTAAAGTATCATATGAAGGATCAGTCTTAGTTGCACTGTACTTAGTTGGTTTATTAGAAACTAAAACTTGTCTAGCAAATTTTTTATCTGATTGAAAATTAAGTACTGTTTCAAAAACATTTAATCTACTATTAACAGCAACAAAGTAGTTAAAGAAGAGAGGGTTATCATCAATAAGGCTGTCATAATTCTCCATTAAACCTTCCATAGGTGATGTTTGAGAAAGTTCTACCCCAAGATTACTATCTACAAATAAAGCACCATCAGCATCTTTATCAAGGTTTATTCCAAAGATAGCTTTGATTATCTCAGGAGGCAACCCTTTAAATTTCTCTTCTATATACTTTTTAAAAGATTTTGAGGCACTAGATGAATTTTCTTTAGTTTTTTCAAAATCTTTCTTTAACACATCAAGCATAGCTTTTACATTAGAGTTTATTTTAAATTTAAATGAATTAGCTGTAGTTACAGACTCTTTAAGTTCTTCTCCCATACTTTGTAAGTCTTGAATACTTGCTTCATATTCAGAAGCCTCTCTAGTAGGTAGCGCTTCAGTTTGTGGTTCCACCAATCTACTAGCTTGTTTTAAAACTGCAAGCATACTAGCGGCTTCTGGACTTAGTGCATGAATATTCTCTTTATTATTAAATTCTTCATTTAAAAGAACTGTTGGACCAATTGCAGTAAGGCTACGACGACCCCTAGTGCTGTTGTTACTTTCTTTTATAACTCCAGACCCTGTTATCCATTTACCTTGTGGATTAATACTAATAATATTAGTTTTATTAGCTAATGTTTTAACTGCTGCCATTCCAACTACAGCTGCTGAAACAGCTGACTTTCTAGGGTCACCTGAAGTAACAAATCCTTTAGAAGCTAGAATAGCTCTCCCTATTGTAGGGTATAACCTAGTTAATCCCGTTGATAATCCTTGTATATCTTTATCAACTACATCTGTAGCTTTTACATTATATGCATCAGCCAATGCTTCCTCATTATCCATTGAGTCTAAAATATACTTAAGAGCGATACTAGAAGCTATTATTTCATCTTCTGATAACTTATTTTTCTCATCAGTTATATTTGTATTAAAATATTTTCTGAAAGAAAGCATTGCTGTATCTATCTCTTCTGAAGTTATATCTAATAATCTAGAGACCTTGTTCCCCACATCGTTTCTACTACTTACAAAATTAGTAAGCTTTTTTTGTGCTTCATCAAATACTTTACCATCTTCAGTAAACAATTCTTTATAACTAGTTTTTAAATCACCAGTAGTGACTTCCAAATAGTTTAGTTTAAATTGTTTACCTTTCCCTGGTAACTTCTTTTGTAAATCTTTTAAATTATCAACACCGTATTTCTTTTTTAAAGAAGCTACGTAGTCAACGACTTCAATATCATATGAACACATTGCTGCCATTATTAACACTCCATTCTTATTGTTTCAATCTTAGTCACAGTGTTCTCTTTGCCAAAATCTTCTTTAGTAAGATCAACACCCATTGCTTTAAATAGTTTTACTGTATTTTCATCAATATTTACTGCATTATATATATCCATGAGCTGTTCATCAGTCATATTATCTATATTATTTATAGCTGTCTCATTCAGTTCAGTAGATTCTTTTAAATTTTTTCTAATAGCTTCAACTCTAGCTGTATGAGCTTTCTGGTTTTCTTTAAGAACTTGCTTACTATTATTTCTTATTATATCTAATTTTCGCTTAATGTTACTATAAGTTGTATCATCTATAACATTAGATAAGTTAAATTCTTCTAGGATATCTTCAGCAATATTCATATCAGCCATACTACCTACCGCTTTAGCCTTAAGTGTTTCAGCTAAATACTTTCTCTTATCAGAAATTGACCAAGTATCTAGTTTATTTGTTTTAATAGCTATTTCTCTGGCCTTTTTTATAGCGTCTATAAGAATCCCAGATAATGGCATTTTATGGGTTTTTATAGCACTTGTATGAGTAAGGTCTACGTCAATACCTAATGATTTTAGCAGTTCTTTATCAGTATGTTTTTTAAGATCTGAGGCTGTTGCTTTAGATAGAACATAAGCAAATCTCACTGATAATTCAGCAGTTTTGTCCTCTAATGTTCCATCAGCAGCCGCTGCTTCTATTTCTTTTCGTATATCACCAAATTCAGTAGAATCAAAATCTGATGTCGTTACTGCCTTTATATCAGTAACACCTATAAATTGATCACTTATTTTTCGTTTACCAAGTTCTTTATTTATTAGTTTAGCGATATACTGTGGCTTAAGAGGCTTATAACCATCTTCACTAACAATGCCTTCAGATATTGTGTTAACAAAATCAGCAGTAGCGATTTTAGATAGTGTTGCTGTAGGTATACTAGCTAGTGTTTTTATTAAATTTGTTTTAATATCACTAACATCAGAAGCATCTAAAAACAATCTTTTAAACATAGTTAACACGGAACCTTTACCCGAAGTAACTTTAATTTTTGATATCATCTCATTAAAAGGTTTAAGATCAGTAACCATAATAGCTGCATCTTTAACATCTAAATCTAAGGCTTGCAACTCTTCAAATGTAGTAGCCTCATTAACAGCATTAACAACAGGATTAGTAGAACCTTCTAGGGATGCTAACATATTAGCTTTAATAGTATCTACGTCTGTAGTCCCCATATCATCAATGCTTGTATATTTATCTACTGGTATAGAAGGGATAGCTTCCCCTGAAAACTGTTCCATTATATCATTATATACGAAAGATTTATTTTCACGTTGTTCTGTAATAGTCTGTGTTAAAGCATCCAGCTTTCCAATCAAAGCATTTTTAGTACCCTCTAGGTCACCTTCAACTGCACTTTTAAGTATACCTTCGTCATTAGATATAATACCAATAGAAAAAGAATTATTTGTCTCTAAGTTGTTTAAAGCTGCTGCTAAATCATCAAGTGATGCAAAACTAGAAACCTTATCTTTTAAAGTAGTAACAGCACTAAGCTGTTCATCATGGGTTGCTATATCACTATTTAATGTATATAACTTAGCAGATATTTCAGGATCATTTACTAAAGAATCACTAGCTGTTTTTAAAGCTTTTACCCTAGCAAATTTAGGATCTATGCCTTGGAATGGCAAGGCAACAGCTTTAGTAGCACCACCTGTTGCAGCACCAAGGAGACCTTGTACAGCTAAATCATAACCAGTATCCTTTGTTAAAATAGTATCTTGTTTACTTGTATCAAGTCTTTGCCCAACAACTTCAGTTATACCTTGAATAACCTCTTCAGTTCCTTCTTCAAGAGCTGATCCACCTACTTCAGCTATCCCCCTATATAACCAATTAGTTAATACCCTAAGAGCTACATGGTCTAATCCTTTTGCAGCACCTAGTGAGGCAGTATATGCAGGTTTAAACCCAGCCATACCTTTTGTAAAAGTATTAGCCATTGAGTAAATAGCTCCTGCTGATCCAGCTATTACATAATCAGAAAGCTCTAAGTCAGTTGTGCCTTTAATTTTAGCTCTAACTTCTAAAGTCTCATTCATCATGAGTGCAGCTCCTGCTGCCCATCCAACCACTCCTAGTGAACCAAGTATCATTTCACCTGCACTACTTGCAAGAACTTCAGGAGCTAGAAGTACACCTTCTATTGACTTACTTATTTTATCTAGAATAGTACTATTTGGATCTTGCATAGTTTCTTTCCAAGATTCTGTCCAGCCACTGATATTACTTTGATAACCATACTCTTCTGGGGTTTTATAAGCATCTAATGCAGTAAAATTCCCATTCTTATCAAGATAACCACCAAGTATTGATGTTTTAAGCTCATCACTAGTTTCTTTTTCTGTTTTACCAGATACTGCTTGACCACTTTCTTTATAAGCTCTAATTAAACCATCTGCTACCATATCAAGTAAACCAGCACCCGTTTTACCAACACCATACTGAAGACCATCGACTATGTTATCAAGATACCCATCACTATCTTCACTTATTTCAAGAAGACTATATTCAGGATCATCACCAACATAACTACCTATTGCATTAAGTCCTTTGGGAATAATAGGCATAACAGTCCCACTAAGTGGTGTTGCTTTGTTTAAATTAGTACTAGAAAATAAAGGATCACGTGCTGTCTCTGTATACTCATGAGCTCCTCCACCATATTTAGCTACATTTCCTGGTGTTTCTGCTTCATAGCCAGTACCCATTGATCTAGCATTAATTGTAGCTTTATCTCTATATCTATTAAATTCGAACATTTCAGCAGGAAGTGCTTTTAATCTCACATCCATTAAAGCATCACCTAATACTTTTACAGCAGGTCCAGATGTACCATCATACCCCAAAGTACCATCTTTTTGGTAACGAGTATTTTCATAAGGGTTATACTTAGTCTTATCTAAGTATCTAGCTTTTTCTGGTGTTATACCTTTAGCAGCTGCTTCATCAGATATATCACTAGCAGCTAATCCTAACTTAGACATTCCACCACCTAGGTTACGGATATATAAGTTTCTTTCAGGACCAAAGTATGGTTCATAATTATAACCAGTGAGGATACCTTTCGCATCATATACATCCTTAGCCTCGTATGATGTCTTAGGATCCAATATCGCATTAGGAGTTAGTGATCTTAAAATATCACTTTTAGCTATCTCACTCCCTTTATAGAGTGTATTATCCCTGAGTAAATTACCAAATTCTTCTTGTTGATTTACAAAGTCATGAATAGTATCTGTTGCTCCTCCTCTAGCATTCCTTGCTGAAACATGTTCAGCATTACTAGATACCATCTTAGACTTGAGAGCTTCTGCTTTTCTTTCTGCAGCGTACTCTAGTGCAGCTACTTTATTTATTTCCTCACCGAGACCTTCAAATATGTTCTTTAGTGATGAATCTCCATAAACATCTTCAAGAGTTATCGTATATTTATTATCCAGCTTACTCATTAATACCCTTTATTACTTTGTTGTCTATATTTTACTAGAACAGCTGATTTAAGGTTTTATCGCCATGTTTGATCTGCTCTTTATAATCACTCTGTTCATAATCACCATATTCAGGTACCCAGTACCAAGGGTTTAAAGATTCTTTCGTTAACATGCTCTCAAATTTAGCCATTACAGCTTGTTTATCTTTAATAGTTGTTAACTTATCATAGAATTCACTTCTAAACTTCGAACTATTTATTAAATCTATAGCATTTGTAAGAGAATCTTCATTAACTTTACCTAAGAATTTTTCCTTTAATTTTGCTGCTGCCACACTAGGAGCTAGTTCATCAAACTTCTCTTTATCCTCTTTTTTCTTTACTATTCCATCTTTGACTACTGAATTCATTTTTGCAATTATTACGCTTAGATCCATACCTGCGGCTCTATTTTTTTTAGCTTCCGCTGCAGTTGCTACTGGCACTAAAGGCAAAAGTGATTTATATGTGTCTTCTTGGATTTTTGCCGTTTTTTTAGCAGCCTCACTTATCTCAAGTGTTCTAGCCCCAAGAGTAGCTGCATGTTGTGCTGCATCTTGTCTGAGTTTTCTCTCTTCAAGAGCATATCTCTTTTTGCTCTCTCTTTCAGCAATAATTTGCTCTTCTTTTTTATCCAATGGAGCAAAGAGGTTAGTTTTTAACAGTATTTGATCTTTAATATCAATGTTATCACCTCCACTGTAACCAACAGATGAAGCAATATTTTTTAATCTTACAGGGTCATTAAGTATTGCTTTTTTACCTGCAGCCTCTACTATTGACATAGCCGCCCTTGCTTCATCTTCACTACCAGTTTTAGCTAGTGTGCTTGTATATGCATCTGACATACTTTTAGTTAACTCACCATCATATGCATATTCTCCACTTAAAACACCTTGTAATCTATTAGCAAAGTCCTTATTAGCTGCTAACGTAGCTTTTTCTGCATCATACTTTTCTTTAGCCATATCAGCAACAGCTTGTGCTCTTTTATTCTCAATTTCTTGTTGTGCAAGAGCTGCTTCTGTCTTATATATGTCTCTTTCTCTATCTAAATTACCATTGGTAATACCTGTTACAATTGCTGCTGATTTAGCCCATGCATCAGCAACTGAATCTGAAGCTGGCTTAACTCCTTGTAGATAATTAATCATCTATCAACCTACTTTTTTAGAAGGCATAGCTGCTGACAATGCTAAGCCAAATTTGTCTTGTCTCTCATCAGCCCTCTTTTGTTGTGCTTTTTGATCCTCATACTGTTCTCTTTGAAAAGCTACCGACTTTTTAGCTTCCTTGACACCTTGCATCCCAGCATATATACCATATAAGCTACCTAGTCCAGAAGC
>DYTF01000125.1 GCA_020726105.1 Sulfurovum sp.
CTTGATTTGAAATCTTCATAGTTAATATGAAACATATCATCACTATTTGCA
The DNA here is from genome assembly GCA_020726105.1 of Sulfurovum sp. Lineage (GTDB taxonomy): Bacteria > Campylobacterota > Campylobacteria > Campylobacterales > Sulfurovaceae > Sulfurovum. The sequence continues at coordinate 52 of DYTF01000125.1, forward strand.
TTTTGTCTTTTAGATAAGCAAATAATCTCTAAAGTCTTTAACAAATGAAGCTCTTTAATCTGTGAAGTCGTGAGAAACAATGCTAAGTCTTTGTTTGTATTTCTGAATTGATTTGAGATTATCTCTTCAGCTCGTGTTATAAAACTATCATAAGGCTTATAAACTAAAGCAAACACTGTAGAACTATCAATAGCACTTGATTGAGTAGCAAAAGTAATAGTTCCTGTTGCATCATCAAAAGCAGTTATTACTATGTCTGTATTTTTTAATGATCCATTTAAAATACATAGAGTAGCTCCAACAACTTCCTCTTCTGTTAAAGATACCAAAGTATTTGCTACTAAAGTAGTTGTACTTCCTGAGTCTGCTTTCTCGTGCATATCCGCAAGTATAGGTAAAGCTGAAACAATATCACTATTTTTTAAAACTAACATCTAAAGCTCCTTAAATGCTCTTAAGTCTTTCATTGCTTCAAACATTCTTGGATTGCATTCAATCTTATCTCCAGCATTAAACTCATATTTAACACCATCAACAATATGACTACCTTTAAGTACTGCAACCAAAGTTAGTGGAGCTTTAGCTTTCGCTTTAGCTCCAGTTTTGCTATTAAGCACCTGTGATAACTCTTACAGCATTCTCATCGATAATACCGTATTTAATAACACCATACCAACCGATGTTAACAGTTCTACCAAGATTATCAGTACCATCTGTAATTCTCAATTCAGGATTAAGTGCAACTGCTTTACCAAGTGCATTTTTACCAAAGCAAGCAATAGTTCCAGATGTTACATTTGCATCTTCTACTATTGTAAATCCTTCTAAAGCACCAACAACACCATTAAGAGCATCTCCAGCTGATGTATTTTGTACAATAGCTTGGTAAGCATCTTTGATATCTGAAACTTGTGCAGGATTAACAAAAGCTACATATCTACCATCAGCGAATTTAGCAATTCCAGCTTGTGCCAATGCTTGATAAGCACTTCTTAAATCGCCTTTAGCAAGTGTTCCAGATGTTGTAGCTGTGATTGTATTAGTTCCAGCTTCAACAGCATTTAAACCAAGTTTATCTGTTGTTTCTCCTAAGTTGATACCAACTAATTCAGCACTTGCAAGGTCTGCTTTCCCAGCTGTAGCTATGTTTGCTAAACTTGTTGAAGTGATAACAGCTCCATATTCACTTAATGTCAAAGTCTTTTTAGTATCAGTCATTGAAGATGATGTAGCTTCACTTCCATCTGTTAGCTCAGTTGTAGCTGCTGAAAGTCTTGAGAATACAGTAAATGCTATTGAGCTTGCCATATCATCTTGTCTAATTGTTGCATAAGCATCAATCTTATTGTATGTGTTACCTGAAATGATAACCGCTTGATTCATTAAATCAACTACACTATCACTTAAAAGTGCTTTTGTATTAACTGCCATTTTGAACTCCTTATTTTATTTTAGTTCTCGTTGTAAAGCATAAATCTCAGCCATAGTTCTTGCCCCTTTTACTTTTGATGTAAAGTCTGGTGCTTGTTGATTGTTACTTGAACTATCAACCCTTGCTGTTTGTTTTATGCCACCTCTAAAAAATGAAGGCTCTCTCTCTTTAAATTCATTCATAAATGTTTCAAGATTAAAGTTTTCACTTTTCATTGCCTCTTGTAGTTCAGGTCTAACATATTGTGATTTTGCCACATCATATTGACTTGATATCTTTTCAAATGCTAAATCTTCCGCTTGTTGCAACATCTTATTATTTAACTCTTCGATTGTTTTATTAGATTGTTCTAATTTCTCAGATAACTCTTTGTTCCCATTAATTGCACCTCTTCTAAAGGCATCATTAATAAGATTATCTAACTTGTTTTGGTCAAGTCCTACCGTTTCAGTTTTTAGCTCTTCAGCCATAGTGAGTACTCCTTTTTTTGAAAGTACTTAATTATAGCACATCTAATTTGCTACAGTGCCTTCTGATAAGTTCTCCAAATATACTTAGTTATCTTGGTTCTCTGATAGTCTGATAATCCAAAGAAAGGTCGTTTCATTTGTACTTGGTTCTTATATGCTTTTTCATTCTCAGTTGATGTTCCAAAGTACATTCTAAC
>DYTF01000126.1 GCA_020726105.1 Sulfurovum sp.
ATCTTCGGTGGAGCAGAAGCCAAAGTAACAGATTGGCTCTCTGTAATGGCAGAGCATGATGGAGAAGAAAATCATGCAGGAGTTAGGGTAGCTGTGCCTAAAAGTCTGTTGTCTTCGGTTAAACTAGAAGCCACTTTGGCTCAAAACCTTACCGAGAGTCAAACCCATGTTGCAGTAAACTTAACCATCCCTCTTTTTCCTGATAATCAACAAATACCGTATAGTAGTGAACCTGCATCGACAGAACCCATCCATGTAGCCACTACTCAAACCAGTAATGTTGGTGAACAAAAAATAGAAGTCTCTTCTACTTTAGTCGATAAACAACCCCTAGACAACTTAACCAGCATTCAAAATAAATTGGTTGAATTTGGTTTTGAAAATGTCCAAGTGGGTGAGTATGAGGGGAGTATTTATGTAAAGTGTGAAAACAATATTTTTGACCATACCGATTTGGATGCTTTGGGATATATTGTGGGAACCATTATTAGCAAAACAACAAAATACCAACACTATATTGTTACCCTACTCAAAAACAATTTACAAACGTTAACAATGAGTGGTAATTTTGCTCCTTTTAAAAATTATCTTGAAAATCCCAATGTTGCTAACAACCAAACATTACAAAAAAACTTAGCATTTTCAAGAACGTTTAATGAAGCCTCTGTTCATTTTATTGGTAGCAAACAAAACAGCAGCTTTTTTAAACCACGGGTGGAGGTCTCACCAGGATTGCTTACCACCATTGGAACCGAAGTGGGGGTATTTGATTATTTAACCACTTTACGAACCAATCTCTATACCACTGTTTATGATGGTATAATGGTTTCAACCATGTATGAAACCCCTCTGTTTAACAGTAAAAATTTTGATGATAAAGAAGTCTATGGCATTCGACATGCCGATAGACTCCAAAGTAGGTTTGTTAATGCCATGATACATCAAACATCGCACTATGAATCCTTTCTTAATACCCTCTCTGTTGGACAATTCCAAGGTGACTATTATGGTGTACTCAACCAAAGTAATTTTACCACAACCTCTGGAGAGCATGGATTTAACCTTAAGTTGGGAACCTTTAAAGATAAAAATGACAACACGTGGAATGACCGTGACATCTATTTGGGTTCTTATCGTTATTTTTATCAACCCCTTAATCTTTATACCGAAGTGATGTATGGACAATATTGGGATCAAGACCAAGGAGCTACCCTGCAATTTAAACGCTTCTTTGACCAAACCTCAATAGCACTCTATTATAAAGATGTGGGTTACAAATATGCGGGATTTGAACTTAGTATTCCATTCACATGGCGTAAATTACAAAAAGCTTCTATTGGGCAAATCAAAGGAAAAAGTGACTTCTCTTATGGAATACGAACAACCCTAAAAGAACCAACAGGTGGAAACGTACAACGACCAAATGGTGGAATCATTCCTAAGTCAGATTTTGAAGTGAGTAGTTATTATTTGGATAGAGACCGTTTAAATGGTAGTTATATTCAACACAATCTTGAAAGAATGCGTGAAGCGTATTTGAGTTATAGAGAAGAATAAATAAGAAAAGGAGCTTTATGCTCCTTTTCTTAATACCATAACTTGAACTGTTTTAAAAATAATTTCTAAATCTAACCCAAAAGTTTTCTTTTCAATGTACTCAATATCAGTATTTACCCTATTTTCAAATGTGGTATCGTGTCGTTCTGGAATCACTTGCCAATACCCTGTAATGCCTGGCTTAACCGATGTAATAATATTAAGATAAAATTTAGGATACGCATCGAACTCATTTTCAATATAAGGACGAGGTCCTACAATGGACATTTGACCAAAAAGTACATTAAAAAACTGTGGTAATTCATCCAAACTGCTTTTACGTAAAAAATTACCAATATGAGGAATAATTCTAGGGTCATTTTTAAGCTTTCTAAACGTTAAATATTCTTCTCTTACATCACTCTCTTCTTCCAACATTTTTTCTAATTTTTTTTCAGCATCAACAACCATGGTTCTAAACTTATACACATTAAACAGTTTACCATCTAAACCCAATCGTTTCTGTGTAAATAAAATCGCTCCTTTGGGCGAATTAATTTTAATAAGCAATGCAATAATCAACATAATAGGGGAAAATA
>DYTF01000127.1 GCA_020726105.1 Sulfurovum sp.
GTTTCAATACATCATATGTGTCGGTTCAAGCTTAAAAAGTTACTTTTCGAATCATGTTGGCAAATGTTTCAATACATCATATGTGTCGGTTCAAGGTTCAGAAAATATATGTGTACCTACTCTTATAACAAATGTTTCAATACATCATATGTGTCGGTTCAAGATATCGCAATAAATACAACTTTAAAATCTCCGACGCTGTTTCAATACATCATATGTGTCGGTTCAAGGTACAATATAGGGATAAAAGATGCCGATGAGAAGTTGTTTCAATACATCATATGTGTCGGTTCAAGGTTCTTTTTCTATGCCTATAATATAGGAGTCCGATAGTTTCAATACATCATATGTGTCGGTTCAAGAAGTTTTCGGTCTTTTTTGCTTATTTTTACTTTACTGTTTCAATACATCATATGTGTCGGTTCAAGATTGGCATTTATAGCAGTCGACTGATAGTTTTGGCGTTTCAATACATCATATGTGTCGGTTCAAGCGGCTCAAGCTTCCACACTCCGACTCTATGGCTTTGTTTCAATACATCATATGTGTCGGTTCAAGAAACCATCTCCTCTTTGGTAGAGGATGATTATTTCAGTTTCAATACATCATATGTGTCGGTTCAAGGGGCTTGTAGGGCTTGGTGTTGTGTCAAATTTCCAGTTTCAATACATCATATGTGTCGGTTCAAGAACATCTTAATAATCTTATAAAAAAGGAGTCAACAGTTTCAATACATCATATGTGTCGGTTCAAGCTCTTATGCGGTCAGTTTGCGGTATTGAGGGTCATGAGTTTCAATACATCATATGTGTCGGTTCAAGAACAAGTCCGATTTTATGGAAGCGGTGGTTATTCAGTTTCAATACATCATATGTGTCGGTTCAAGAGGGCTTATAAAGCATTTTAAAAGGAGAAAATGAGTTTCAATACATCATATGTGTCGGTTCAAGTTAGGTAACCCACCGCTATTTATTGCTTCAGAAAATCGTTTCAATACATCATATGTGTCGGTTCAAGAGTCAAATCTTTTAAAGAAAAAAGAGCATCATCAATGTTTCAATACATCATATGTGTCGGTTCAAGATAATGTAAACACAAAGGGCTTACATTTACAGCAAACAGTTTCAATACATCATATGTGTCGGTTCAAGATAATAAAAAATATTAAAAAATACAAGGAAATAAAAGTTTCAATACATCATATGTGTCGGTTCAAGATACTCTAGGATACTCTATGGTATCTCTTAAGATAAGTTTCAATACATCATATGTGTCGGTTCAAGATTTTTAAAATGGTGGTAAATAAATATGGCAGACATGTTTCAATACATCATATGTGTCGGTTCAAGGTTTTATGGTGCTTTTTTGTTGAAAAGTAGCACGAGTTTCAATACATCATATGTGTCGGTTCAAGAGATGATAAGCAATAGCGATAACAATTCCGCTTATGCGTTTCAATACATCATATGTGTCGGTTCAAGTTTCGGAACTTTAAGCCCTTATGGGCGACTTTGGCAGTTTCAATACATCATATGTGTCGGTTCAAGGAGCCAATATTACCGCTAAACATGGGGACACAAAAGTTTCAATACATCATATGTGTCGGTTCAAGGTTTCTAAATCATGAGTTCTCTACTAGAGCTTTTATGTTTCAATACATCATATGTGTCGGTTCAAGCCATTAGTGCGTGTAATGCAAATGATATATACTCTAGGTTTCAATACATCATATGTGTCGGTTCAAGTACATCTTTTGCGAAGTATTGCGAACTATAACAACTGTTTCAATACATCATATGTGTCGGTTCAAGCCCGTTTAAAGGTCTTAGATGTATCGGTGATGAGTCAGTTTCAATACATCATATGTGTCGGTTCAAGTCGATGAGAACTCCAAGGAGTACATCGATACTGGTTTCAATACATCATATGTGTCGGTTCAAGAGAGAGCAGTAGCGAATGGTTATTTACTCCTATGTTTCAATACATCATATGTGTCGGTTCAAGCTGTTCTCATGCCTGTGCTAAAGGCAATATTGAGGTTTCAATACATCATATGTGTCGGTTCAAGCCATGTGAATACGCAGATAAATTTATCGTATCGCAGTTTCAATACATCATATGTGTCGGTT
>DYTF01000008.1:0-2302 GCA_020726105.1 Sulfurovum sp.
AAGCTGCTCGAAAAAGGAATCTCTCTGTGTCATTAGCCTTAGCAAGAAAATACCGCCCTGCCACCTTCGATGACCTCATTGGACAAGAAGCCGTTTCGCAGACACTCAGCCAAGCCTTAGATGGGAAAAGGCTTTCTCATGCCTATCTTTTTTCAGGGCTAAGGGGTAGTGGAAAAACCTCTACGGCGCGCATCTTTGCCAAAGCACTGCTCTGTCAAAAAGGCGAAAACTCACATCCTTGTGGCATCTGCCCTAACTGCACCATGGCTTCAGAAAATAGTCACATGGACATCATCGAGATGGATGCAGCGAGTAACCGTGGTATCGACGACATCAAAGACCTCATCGAACATACCAAATACAAGCCCTCTTTAGCACGCTACAAAATCTTCATCATCGATGAAGTCCACATGTTAACCCCACAGGCGTTTAATGCACTGCTTAAAACCCTTGAAGAACCGCCAGATTTTGTCAAGTTTATCTTAGCAACGACCGACCCATTGAAGCTACCTGCTACTATTTTGTCACGCACACAGCATTTTCGCTTCAAAAAGATTCCTCAACCACTCATACTGAAACACCTAGAACACATCTTAGACCTTGAGAAGGTAGGGTATGAAAGAGAGGCCCTTGACATCATTGCCCGTTCTGGCGCAGGGAGTCTTAGGGATTCTCTTACGCTACTCGACCAAGCCATTGTCTACTCCAAAAACTTTGTGGATGTCGCTACGGTAACAAATATGCTAGGCATCATAGAACCCGGGCTTCTTGAGGCACTACTTTCTAGCATCATGAACAAAAATACGCCACAGATTTTAGCCTTCATCAAGACAGCCACAGAGTATGAAGCGGAGATGATACTCGATGAATTCACACTCTATCTTAAAGAGCTACTTTTAGATGAGAAAAATACATTCTCGCCTATGATAATCGAGCGTTTTTTCAGGATACTTGCTGAGTCAAAACATCTACTTTCTCTTGGAAGTGATGGTGAGTTTGTACTCTCTTTGGCGCTTTTTAAGATGATGGAAGCCTTAGAGCTTAGAGACATAGACACGATGATACGCGGTTTAGAACAAGAATTAAAAGGTGTGGAAGTTTCGCAAATCATCGTCACAACACCCGAAACTCCTCTAAATCACGAGGTTACTGTTATCACTGAAAATGACATTGTCCCTGCACCACTTATACAAAAACCAAACAGTACTCCCCTTTCCCAATCAAACGCAGTAGACACAGAAATGCCAATACCTGCCACACCCATACAGCACTCACCTGCTAACACATTATTTGAAAAACTTGTCGCTAAACTTTATGACAGAGATTATGACTTGGGTGCTTGTTTTGAGCGCAACATCATTTTTGAAAATTTTATAGACAAAGAGCTGACATGGGGCTCTATGGCGGAGGGTGAAGATAAAAAAATCCTGACTACCCATTGGGGACTGATTAGCCATTTTGTTCAAGATATTTTTGGTGTAGACACTAAGATTACCAACATCGCTAAAAAAAAAGGTGACACCCCTCCTAGCATAGGAAAAGAGTCCGTACAAGAGCTGGCTTTGGTGCATGAAGATGCGGATGCAACATCCATGATAGAAGAAGTAGAGATGAAAAGTTCTTGCATCGCTCCTGATGCAGGAGAAACTGAAGCAGCAAAGGAGAAAGACCCCTCTACTTTGTTTGATGAACCCATGATTAAAGAAGCGATTGCACTCTTTGACCCCAAAAAAGTCCGTATCAAACGCAACGCGTAGCTAAAACATCTTACTCCATCCACGCACTTGTTACAATTTTCGGCTTGTCATCATAAATCTTTATCTTCTCTGCCCCCACGCAACGCCCCTCTTCGTCCAACTCAAAAACAACCATTTGCAATAAAGCCTTACAAGTATCCGGCACATCAAAATGCCCGCCAATACCTGTAAGTAAACGCTGCATGGGTACTTCTTTGCCCATACCGATGACACCATCACGACAGCCTGTCAAGCCAACATCTGTCACAAAACAACAGCCCTCTTGAACCTGTAAATCATCTGTCCCCACATGCGTATGTGTACCCAAAATAGCACTCACATCATTTTTCAGCATATGAAACAAAGCCTGTTTTTCACTGCTGGCTTCTGCGTGCATATCTACGATGATATGCTTGATATTTTGCGCTTTAAGTGCCTGTACTGCCTCAACTGCCATCGTAAAAGGATTATCCGCTAAAGGCATGGTGTAGTGACCCATCACATTCAGTACTGCAAGCTCTTTTCCTAAAAATACAGTACGAAAGATGCCTTTTCCAGGTGTTGCC
>DYTF01000008.1:2402-37435 GCA_020726105.1 Sulfurovum sp.
CCGATAAAACCTATTTTCAAAACAGCCTACTCTGTGCGTGCTTTCCCACAAAAAGGAAGCAGTGCCGAAGCCCATGTCAAGCCACCGCCAAAGGTATCAAGCAGCATCAAATCACCCGTTTGAAGTCTTCCTGATTCCCAAATATCGTTAATCGCCATTGGTATAGAGGCAGCAGAAGTATTGCCGTATTTATGAACCGTAAGAACAACTTGCTCGTCTTTCATCTTAAGTGCATCACCCACTGCTTTAATGATACGGTAATTTGCCTGATGAGGGATAAAATGAGGGATGTCTTCTGCGTTAATTTCGTTTTTGGTTAAAATCTCTTTAACATCATTTGTCAGTGTTTTGACTGCTAGTTTAAAAGTTTCATTACCTTTCATCTGTACAAAATTTAGTCCTGTATCTATGACATGCTGACTTGCTGGATGCACCGCACCCGGTGCAGGTGTTACGAGGAAATCCGAAAACGAACCATCTGCTGAAGCATGTATATCAACAAAACCTTCTTCCTTGTTTGATGTAGCCGATATCACAGCAGCACCTGCACCATCACCAAACAAGATACAAGTACTTCTGTCAGTATAGTCCACGATGGACGAGAATTTTTCAGCCCCTACGATGAGAATATTTTTCTTCATGCCAGATTCTATAAATGCCTTAGCTACGGTCAGCAAGTAAACAAATCCACTACACGCCGCAGAGATATCGAATGCCTGCACATTATAAATACCTAATTTATCAGAGATAATGCATGCCGTTGAAGGCATATTGAAATAATCAGGTGTAATCGTTGCGCAAAGAACCAAGTCTATGGCTTCTTTTTCTAGCCCTGAGCGTTCTATAGCCAACATACAGGCTTTAGCTGCCATATCACTCGTATATTCATCAGCTGCAGCGATGTGACGCTCTTTTATTCCTGTGCGTTTAATAATCCAGTCATCTGTCGTATCGACCATTTTTTCAAGATCTGCATTAGACAAAATTTTCTCAGGCACATAAGCCCCTATCGACCGAAATGATGCATAGATGGGATGAGTTGGTGACATTATTGTCCTTAGCAAATGAAATTAAGTCCAGTATCTTACCATATTTTTGGGTCTATACAAGAAAGATTGATTTTCAAGAAAAGAAGCAATACATCTTTTCTATCATTTTGCAGGCGAGAGAAGTGCTTCTATTGTCTTATTGACATCTGATTCTGTGTAGCGAATTGCTTGAAATATGGCATTTTTAATCGCTTTTGCATTTGAGCTACCATGAGAGATAATCGCACAACCATCAATTCCCAAAAGCGGTGCACCACCATATTCGGCGTAGTCTACTTGCTTTTTCATTGTGCCAAACACTTTTTTTCTCATCATCAAAGCGCCAATTTTTGCTGGTAAAGACTTACGAATGTACTGTCTCATGAGCGTGAAAATAGTGTCCACAACCCCTTCGCTTGTTTTGAGTAAAATATTGCCTGTAAACCCGTCACAAACAACAACATTGACATGACCATTGAAAATATCACGGCCTTCAACATTGCCCACAAAACCCTTAAGGTTTTTAAGCAATTTAAAGGCTTCCTTGGTTAGGGTGTTACCCTTAGAGTCTTCAGAGCCATTAGACAAAAGACCTACTTTGGGTGAAGATACTGCCATGATAGTCTGCATATATGCCTCACCCATTGCCCCAAACTCATACAGATTTTGTGCGCTACAATCAGTCACTGCACCAACATCAAGCACTAGAGTTTTGGTATCAATCACGCTAGGCATTAAGGTGGCAAGTGCTGGCTTGGAAATGTTCTGCAAACGACCAATACGCAAGGTGGCAAGTGTCATAGTAGCACCACTATGTCCAGCAGAAACAACTGCTGATGCTTCTTTGTTGCGTACAAGTTCTACTGCTTTATAGATGGATGTATCTTTTCGCTTGAGTGCATTGGTTGCCTGATCATCCATTGATATCACATCTGATGCTTCAACAATCTGAACTTTATCTGCATAATATGGAGGTAGGAAAGCGCGTATCTCATCGACATCACCTACCAATATAGGAAGAAAATTTTTTACTTCAAGTGCTTGGACAACGCCTTCAATGATGGGTTCAGGACCGTAGTCCCCTCCCATTGCGTCAATCGCAATTCGTATCATTCAAATTACGCTTTGGTAGTTTTGTACTCACCCGTTGTCATATTCATGTGGTGAGGCATTCTCCATGTTCCGTCTGCATCTTTTACAGGCATTGGTAAGGTCAATTTATAGTGTGTTCTTCTCTTTGCTGCTCTTGTGTGACTCACGCGTCTTTTAGGTACTGCCATTTTTTATCCTTTGTTACAATTTTATTTAATATTCTACTTCAAACTCTACGCCGTCATTATTGCATTTTTCGCAATAATTATATTCGCTTCTGAGTGTATTGATTTCACTCTCAAGAATGTAATCCACATCAATTTCACCATTTAAAAATTCGATTATATCCAAATCATCTTTGCTATCGGATATAATATCGCTTAACTTAAGATTTAGTGCATTATCTATAGATAAATCATAAGTTTTTCCACATCTATCACAATTTAATTCAAAACTTCCCGTCATATGTCCATCAAGAAATACTTTATGATACCCACTTTTTTTAAGGGTTCCAATTAAAGTTACACTTTCAAAGCTTGTCTCTATGGGCATTGGGGTGCTCATAATTTTATCAAAAACTATTTTCATAGCTAGTGACTTTTAGTAAATCTCTCTTTGTGCGAAAAAGAAATTAATCTCATTGCTAGCATTTTCAACTGAATCACTTCCGTGCACTGCATTGGCATCAATACTGTCAGCAAAATCTGCTCTGATTGTTCCTGGTGCAGCTTCAGCTGGGTTGGTTGCACCCATAAGGTCTCTGTTGATTGCCATGGCATTTTCACCCTCTAGCACTGTTACGACAACAGGACCAGAAATCATAAATTCTACAAGGTCTTTAAAAAAAGGTCTTGCAGCATGAACAGCATAAAAAGCTTCTGCATCTGCTTGTGAAAGTTGCATTTTTGTTGTTGTTGCAATTCTAAGGCCAGCAGCCTCAAAGCGTGCAAGAATCTGACCTACTACATTTTTAGCTACAGCATCAGGCTTGATAATTGATAATGTTTGTTCCATCTTGTCTATTCCTAAGGGATAATTTACTTCAAAATGATATTTTTGAAAGTATTTGGTCAAGATTATATCGAAAAATTAATTAAAATAGGTTTAAGTTTAAGGAGTGAAACAAAAGATGCAAGACCACAAAGTGTGGTCTTGCAGTGTGGTAAAAATTAATCTTCTACTACAGGTTTTCTAGCTTTTCTGTCTTCGATTGAAATATCTGCTCTTGTAGGCATTACAAGGCTAGCATCTCTCATAACATAGGCTTGCTCATCAATGTAGTTGTCGCCATTATAGTGATCTTTGAAATCCTCTGTAAATGGCATATCCCATGTGATACAACCCTCAGTTGGACACGCTTCAGCACAGGCTGGAGAATCAAAGTGATCTACACACTCAACACATCTATCTGGATAAACATAGTGATACTCTTCACCCGTTGGGTTATCATCCTCATCTACGATTGCTTCTACCGGACATTCATCAATACATGCCGCACAGTTAATACAGGTATCATTAATAATTACTGCCATTTTCATTCCTTTTTGTTTAGATTTCACACTATAGCCAAAGATTTTTAAAAAAAACTTTAAAGGCTATAAAAAATGTATGCAAAAAAAAGTATTTTTCTTTTTTGCACAACTATAGCCCTAAATAAGCTCTAATATCCGCTATTCTTGGGGTTTTCTCCCAAGTAAAACCTTCTTCTTCTCTACCAAAATGACCATACGCTGCTGTTTTTCTATAAATTGGTCTAAGCAGATCTAACTCTTTAATGATTCCCTTAGGTGTCAAATCAAATAAATCATTCACACAAATTGCAATCTTGGATGCATCTACTTTTTCTGTGCCATGGGTATCGACATAAATCGAAACTGGTTTTGCAACACCGATTGCATACGCTATCTGTAAAGTCACTTTTTCACATGCGCCTGCTGCTACAAGGTTTTTGGCTACATACCGCGCCGCATACGCCGCCGAACGGTCTACTTTAGTCGGATCTTTACCTGAAAATGCCCCACCGCCATGAGGACAAGAGCCACCGTAGGTATCGACGATGATTTTTCTTCCAGTAAGCCCTGCATCACCCTGGGGTCCTCCGATGACAAAACGACCCGTTGGGTTGATATGATAAGTAATATCATCTGACATCAACTCTGCTGGAATGACCGCCTTAATGACTTCTTCAAGTACTGCTTTTTGTACTTGCTCAAGCGAGACATTGTCATGATGCTGAGTTGAGACTACGATAGTATCAATAGCCACTGGTTTTCCGTCTACATATTTGACCGAAACCTGTGCTTTACCGTCTGGACGCAAAAAGGGGACTGTGCCATTTTTGCGTACCTCTGCTAGCTTGCTCGTAAGCTTGTGTGCCAAAGAGATAGGCAAAGGCATGAGTTCTGGTGTTTCGCTACACGCATACCCAAACATCAATCCCTGATCTCCTGCACCTATCTCGCCCGAGGTCTGATCAACACCCTGATTGATGTCAGGACTTTGTTCACCAATACCATTGAGCACGGCTGCTGATCTGTAGTCAAACCCGTAAAGTGCATCAGTATACCCAATCTCACGAATCACTTCTCGTGCTATCTCTTGCATGGGGGCATATGCGCTTGTTTTAAGTTCTCCTGCAATAACACAAAAACCATTGCTCACTAATGTCTCACATGCCACCCTGGCTTGTGGATCTCTTTGGATGATATAATCGAGTATAGCATCTGAGATCTGATCAGCCATTTTATCTGGATGACCCTCGGTTACTGATTCACTTGTAAAAATGTATTCGTTAGCCATTTTTTTCTCCTCTTTTTTGTTCACTGTCACTGAACTTGGATAAATGTCTTTCAAGAGATTTATCCAAGTTCAGCCTGCCTATATCACTCTGAGTGCCAACTGCTCTGGCAATATACCCAAAGACGCTTCAACCCGTCTTGTGCTGCCATGAACAATGAAAGCATCATCATACTCAAAGGTCTCAAGTTGCACATCCTTGATGGCATGGGCATTCAAAAACTCTAACAGTGCTGAACCCACACCGCCTAAGGCTGCAGAGTCTGAAAAAACAAACCATTTTTTATAGTGCTGACTCAGTTCTGTTAGCATCAAGACATCCAAAGGTTTAACAAAACGCAAATCCAAAATACCTACATTTGCACTCACAAGTTGCGCCGTTTGTTCTGCCCTACCTACACCATTGCCGTAGCCGATAAAAAGTATCTCTTCACCTTCTTGAAGCAATACAGACTTGCCAAGTTCATAAGGAGGGCTTTGTCTGTCTTCTGCCAAAAATGCACCTCTTGGGTATCTAAAAGCACAAGGATGGGTATACTCTTTAGCAAATGCCATACAGAGCTTCATTGTTGTTTCATTATAGGGTGCAAGGAGCGTCATATTGGGGATAGCTCTAAGATAGCTAATATCAAAAGCACCTTGATGCGTCTCACCATCTTCTCCTACTATACCCGCTCTATCCAAAGCAAATGTCACACCCAAATCCATAAGGGCTATGTCATGAATCACCTGATCGTACCCGCGCTGTAAAAAGGTTGAGTAAATCGCACAAAAGGGTTTAAATCCTTCTTTTGCCAAAGCTCCCATGGAAGTTACCGCGTGTTGTTCAGCAATCGCCACATCCCAAAAACGATCAGGATATTTTGTCATAGCCACACTCAATCCTGTACCGCTTGGCATGGCTGCTGTAACTCCTACTACTTTTTCATCTGCATCTGCCAATTCGACCAGCATTTCAGAAAAAATAGCTGTTGCTGCCTTGGCACCACTTTTTGTTGGTGCTATGCCCGTTTTGAGATCAAAGGCACTTACACCATGCCAGTGCTCCTTTGTCCCTTCTGCGATTTCATACCCTTTACCTTTGGTTGTCTGGGCATGCACAATGACGGGTTTTCCTAACGCTTTGGCAATCTTCAGTGTCTCCACAAGGGAAGCAATATTGTGCCCATCAACAGGGCCAATATACTCAAGACCCATCTCCTCAAACAGTATACCAGGCGTAATCAACTTCAAGGACTCTTCAAATCGTTTTGCCATATAGCTTGCACCCTCAGGCAGATGCTCAAGCACTTTTTCTACTCTAGCTTTAAACTTCTGATAAAAAGAGCCTGCCATCGTTTGAGAGAGTAGCCTAGAGATAGCACCTATAGGCTTAGCGATGCTCATTTCATTGTCATTGAGGATAATAACAACAGGGTACTTTCTGTCTCCTAGCTCATTAAGTGCTTCATAGACCATCCCAGCACTCATGCTACCATCACCTATCAAGACGACAGGGATGCGTTTTTCACCTTTAAGTGCAATGGCTTTTGCTGCACCAACCGCCAAAGAGATAGAAGTGGAACTGTGTCCTGCCACATAGTAATCATACTTGGACTCTTTGGGTTTTGTGTACCCGCAGATGCCATCAAACTGACGAAGCGTATCAAACGAATCCCATCTGCCCGTAAGAAGTTTATGTGCATATGCTTGATGACTGACATCAAAAATGAAAGGGTCTTGCTCCGCATCAAAAACACTGTGCATTGCTATGATTAAATCCGTAGCACCCATGGTCGAACTGAGATGCCCACCATTTTTACTCACAGTTTGTAATATCTTTTGCCTAATCTCTTTAGCTAATGCATTGAGTTCGTCTAAAGAACAGGCTTTGACATCTTTCATCTTTTGCTTCCTCTGTTGCAGAAATCGTGTTTTTTCAAGCAGTCACTTCCAAAAACTGTTTAAAAAATATATCATTTTGTTTTGTTGTCCCGATGGTGATGCGTATCGCATTCATTTCATACGAAGCAAGGTTTCGGATGATGACACCACGCCTTAAAAGTGCATCGGCAATTTTACTTGAATCCATCGTCTCATCAAACAAATAAGTAATAAAATTCGTGTAGCTCTCAATATAGCCAAACCCTTGCTCTTTTGCAAATGCTTCATACCGTTTGATTTCTTCTTGATGTAAGGCGATAGACTCTTTAATGAAATCATCATCCCTACAAGCTTCTATGGCTGCAGCCAAGGAAAGGGTAGAGATATTGAACGGTGGGCGCATTTTATAAAGCGCATCAATGATTTCTGGCTGTGCGATACCGTAGCCCACACGCATTCCACCCAAACCATAGGCTTTTGAAAATGTACCCAGATAAATCACATTTTCAAAGCCAAGTAATTCATGGGGAGCGATGGCATAGTTTGCATCTTTTGCTGCAGCATACTCCATATACGCACCATCGATTACCACCAAAGTCTCCTTGTCAACCGCATTGATAATCTTGAGTACTTCTTCTTTGCTTGTACCATTACCTGTCGGATTGTTGGGTGTACACAAGTAGATGATGCGGGGTTTGTGCATGCGATACGCTTCTATAAACTCATCATATCGATGCGTATAGCTTGCGGTACGGATGACCTTTGCGCCCATCTGTTTTGCATAGATTTCATACATCGCGAAAGTGACCGCACACATTAGCACAGAACTCTCTTCATTCAGTAATGCACGAGAAATGAACTCCAAAACCTGATCTGAGCCTGCACCAATAATAAGGTTATTTTCTTGCACGGCATATTTACTTGCCAAAGCGGCTTTGAGTTCAAACATACTGTCATCAGGGTACAAATGCGCCCTGTTTGCATTTGCAGCGATGACTTTTGCCACCGCAGGGTTTGTGCCAAGTGGGTTTTCATTGGAAGCAAGTTTGACTACACTCTGGGGTGCGATGCCAAATTCACGCACGACGAGCTCTATGGGTTTTCCTGCTTCATATATCTTAATATTTTCTAAAACTTTGTTAAACTTCATCTACTTTTCCTTCTAATGCTACTGTGTTAAATGTCGTCTATCTCTTTAACATAAGAGCCCAATAGTTTAATCTCTTCATAATGTTTTTCTAAGATGGGGCGAATATGTGCATCATCTTTGTGCCCATTAAACTCAATAAAAAAGATAGACTCACCCTCAACAATATGCGACTTTATCTTCATAAGATTAATCTTAGCTTTTTCAAAATCATTTAAAAAGCTCACTAACGCTCCTGGCTTATCCGAAAGCCTTACCAACATAGAAGTCTTATCTGAACCTGAGGGCTGATTTTCAAAATTACTCACGATAAAAAAACGGGTGCGGTTGTTGCTATTGTCTTCCACATTTTCAAAACGGATGGGCAGATGATTGATTTTGGCTGCTACGCTAGGGCACAGAGCGGCAGACTCTCTGTCATTTGTTGCCATTTTGGCTGCTTTAGCGGTAGACTCTACGGGTATCAACTCCACATCATCCAGTCCCAAATCTTGCAAAAAATCACGGCATTGACCAAAGGCAATATCTTTGGAGTAAATACGCTTAATATCTTTAATGTTTTCACACATCGTAGCAAATGCCAAATGGATGTCTATCATCACCTCAGCGATAATTTTAAGATCATACTCCTTGAAACAATTGATTGTATCACTCACAATGCCATTACTGGAGTTTTCGATAGGAATGACACCAAACTTTGCCATACCTTTATCCACTTCCCTAAAGATAGCACGAATGGACGCCATGGGCAGATAAGCGGACATCGCGCCAAACTTACTCTCTGCTGCTTGGTGGGTAAAGCTCGCTTCAGGTCCGAGGTATGCTACGCCTTCAGGCAATTCAAGGTTTCGCGCCACTGCAAAAAGTTCCAGAAACAGTGCGTCAATAGCAACACCCGTTAGCCTCCCATTGTTTTGGGCTTTGAGACGATTTAAGATAGCCTGTTCTCTCTCGGGGCGATAAATAGGCGCACCCGTATTGTTTTTGAGTTCACCAACCTGATGCACAAGTTCCATGCGCTCATTGAAGAGTTTCAGTAGCGTATCGTCAATCGCGTCTATTTTTACCCTTAGTGCATCCAGTGTCATCATCCCACCCCTGATTTTGAGTTACTTTTGAAGGTACGGCAGTTCTAACCGTATCTGATCTTCATAGGTTTCGCGTGCGCGTATGAGCCTGTCTTTGCCGTCTTGCAGTGCTACTTCTGCGGATTTGGCACGGGTATTGTAGTTACTTGCCATGCTAAAGCCGTATGCACCTGCTGAGTGTACGACCACGAGGTCGTTGTGTTGTAAGGGAGGTAATGGTACATTCTTACCAAAAAAGTCACCACTTTCACACACGGGGCCCACCACATCTGCGGGTGTTTTTTCACCCTCAACCATCACTGCTTCAATACGGTGGTACGCATCATAGAGGCTGGGGCGTATCAGGTCATTCATTCCGCCATCGACGATGACAAAGCGTTTGCTCTCATTGTTTTTCTCGTACAACACTCTGGTAAAAAATGCGCCTGCATTGGCTACCATGTAGCGCCCTGGTTCACAAAGCAAAGTGACATCCAAATCTTTGGTTTCATTGGCAATGATTTGTGTGTATGCTGTGGCATCGATGGTTACTTCATCATCATACACCACACCTATGCCTCCACCCACATCAAAAAACTTAATATCTATCTTGATGGCGCGAAGAGATCGCACCAAGTCTGCTACGATACCACAGGATTCGCGAATGGGCTCAAGATTGGTAAGCTGTGATCCGATA
Organism: Sulfurovum sp.; assembly: GCA_020726105.1. Taxonomy (GTDB): domain Bacteria; phylum Campylobacterota; class Campylobacteria; order Campylobacterales; family Sulfurovaceae; genus Sulfurovum. Next base: position 12,093 of record DYTF01000008.1, read on the forward strand.
TGAAAATGGATGCCCACAGGATTGAGATACTCCGATTTATTGGCATAGATATACATGCGTTTTGCCATATCTATCTCTACACCAAATTTATTTTCATGTAGTCCTGTTGAGATATAAGGATGTGTTTGTGGATCGATATTGGGATTGACGCGGATAGAGATACGGGCTTCTTTGCCCAGTTCTTTTGCCACCATCTCAACCCGCTTCATCTCTGCTTCACTCTCTAAGTTTAGCAGTAAAATGTCATACTCAAGCGCAGCACGAATTTCATCATCGCGCTTGCCCACACCTGAGAAAATAATCTTATACTTGTCCACGCCTGCATCTAACGCTCTTTGCACTTCACCGATACTCACACAATCAGCCCCTGCGCCAAGTTTTGCCAAATGGGCTATAACCGAGAGATTGGAGTTTGCCTTTACTGCATAATTGATTAAGGATTTTTTACCTGCAAAAGCATCTTTAAGTGTTGTGTATCTGTTTTGGATATGGTCAAAATCATACAGATAAAACGGTGTACCATATTTGTCTGCTAGTGCCTGATAATTTATGTCCATAATACTGTCCTCAACCGCTTTTTTTGCGTCTATTTTATAATTATTTTATCCAAAAGTTGATTAAACAGGGGGTTGTATGCCCGAAACAGGCTAAGCAAGGCTTCTTGCATCGCGCATATAAATGTACACCGTAACAAGCATAAGCAAAAAAGTAGGCAGTAGCGCGGTAAGTTCTGGGACGAGTACCCCATTTAAGCCTATCTGACCCAAGCTGTAAAACAGTCCCCAGACAATAAAAGTAAGCCCTAGTGCAAGCGAGACAAATGTTCGGATATTAAGCATGCGTGTATGAAAAGGGAGCTTAAAAAATAAAATCAATACTAACATCAAAGAAGAGAGTGGCATCACCACTTTATCATAAAAAGCAGCCCGTATTTTGTCTGAGTTGAGATGTTGCTTTCTTAAAAGCTTCCATGCATAATACGCATCAACCGTAGTTAAAGACTTTCCTGCGTAGAGTGACTCTATAATTTTAGGCTTATAGCCCTCAAGTGTTTCGATGTGCTCTTTATGCTCAACAGTATAACGGGTTAAATTACCATTCTCATAGATATGTGTTTTGAGCGTAGCATCATACGCTATCCACTTTTCTTCATCAAAATGTGCAAATGCAGCGCTTATCGTGTAAAGCACCTGATGGCCTTCTACTTTAAAAATGGTCATATCGTTAATTTTTTTTGCCACAGGATCCAATTTGGCGATATAAACAAAGGTGTCATTATATTTAAAGAAAAGGTCATTGACATTATCTGCATCTATTTCGTGGTGGGCGATGTGCAGGGCTTTATCTTTTGCGTAAGAAAATTCAGTGGCGTTAAGCGCAAAAAAGAGCATATATGTTACCAAAGCAATACTAAACAAAGGGACAAAAAGTCTTTTTTTATCATATCCAAATGCATGAAAAGCAACCATGGTATTGTTTTTTATCAGTGAGATTTTTGTCATAATCAGTGCAAAAATAATCGCTAAAGGATAGAGTATCGCTAATGCGGTTTGCCATATATAAAAAATATAAAGTATTTTATAATTTGAAGAAATACTCAGTTGCTGCACATTTTGAAAATAATCAATGGCCGCAAACGCAAAAGACAAACCCAGCAAAATGGCTAGAAGATTTTTAATATAGAGTTTTACCAAATAGGAAACATACAGAGGAAGCCTCAAAGCATTCATAGGCTCAAATCTTCTATGGATTTTAGTGTATAGTGTGTCTGAATCTCTTTCAGTTCCTGATGTAAAAAAGCGTTGCAGGCTTTTGTGGCATGGAGAATTAATGCGTCTAACTGAATCATTTCTGTTTGAGCAAAGTCATGCAAAACATAGTCAGCTACTTGTGATCGATGTTCAGGTTTCCCCACACCTACTCTCACACGAAGATACTCAGGCGAGATGTGTGCATCGATGGATTTAAGTCCATTGTGTCCGCCATGTCCGCCACCCTTTTTAAAACGCAGCGCACCAAAAGGCAGATCAATATCATCATGAATCACCACAATGGTTTCCAATTCTACTTTGAAAAACTGCTTGACAGCCTGTACGGAGATACCCGAAAGATTCATAAAAGTTGTGGGTTTTAAAAAAAGGGTGTCGGCAGTACGATAGAGTTTGCCTTGAAAAGAAGTTTTGGAAATGTCTCTAGCACCAGCATCACCGACAAGTTTGTCGATGATTTTGAAGCCTATATTATGACGGGTATTTTCGTATTGTGATCCTGGGTTACCTAGACCGACGAAAAGTGTCATGGTAGATTATTTAGCTTTGATTACACCACAGATAGAAACATCTGCTCTGTCCATTATTCTACAATTTGCAGGCGCTTCAATATCTCTTACCAAGATATTGTCATCTCTGTTGAGTGGTTCAACATTCAAATCAAAGTTAGTAGGAATGTTTTCAATCGCACCTCTTATTTTGAGTCTTCTTTTGGACATCACGAGTACACCTTTGTTTTTAAGCCCAACTGGTGTTCCATGTGTGACAACGGGTACGAGGAAATCAGTAACCTGTCCAGGTATAGCTACTCTCAAATCTACATGTGTCGCATCACCATTTACTGGGTGTAGTTGATATTCTTGGATAAATACATTGATCTCTTTATCGCCAACTTTAACGGGGAATGTGAATGTGGTTTTATTTCTAACCGTTCTTATAAATTCACCGCGTTTAAATGCAGCATGGATGTTTTCAACACCATTTGCATAAATGTTTGCGATTAGATAACCATCTCTTTTAAGCTTTTTTGCATTTTGCTTACCGATACTCTCTCTAACGATACCTTCTAACATATCTATGTCCTTTGTACATTGTATTTTTTTACTAAAAATAGCATTTTGAGTAAAATAGATGCGAATTATAGCGTATTAGGTTTAAATTATGCTTCATCATCCTTAAATCCAAACACTTCAGCTTCCTTCTCTCCTGCATGGGGATCTACAATCGCACCTTTTCCGACCCCTTGCATTTTGAGTTTCATGTCTGCGGGGTTGGTAGCATATTCGAGTGCTACCTCTTCAGTGATTTCCCCCCTACGCAAAATATCCAGCACTGCCTGATCAAAAGTTTGTGTACCGTATATCTCTTTGCCTTCAAACAATGCATCAGGGATTTCAGCATCTCGATTTTCGGCAATGAGCTTTTCGATTCTTGCAGTTTTCTTGAGTACTTCAATCCCTGCAACCCTGCCCCCTGTTTTAGTAGGAATAAGCCTCTGGGAGATAACCCCTTCAAGTACCGATGCCAAAGACATACGGATACGGTTCTGCTCTTCATTACTAAACATACCAACGATTCTGTCTATGGTTTCTTTGGCATCAAGAGTATGCAGTGTGGAAAAAACCAAGTGTCCCGTATTGGCAGCATGCAGGGCGATGTCAATCGTCTCCAAGTCCCTCATTTCCCCTACCAGTATAATGTCGGGGTCTTCTCTGAGTGCCGCCCGAAGCGCATCCGTAAACGAGTGAGCATCTTGTCCGATGCCCCTTTGATTGATAAGACATCCTTTATCTTGGTGCACAAACTCAATAGGATCTTCTACAGTGATGATGTGTTTTTTCTGCTCTTGATTGATTTTATTGATTAAGGCTGCTAAAGTGGTTGATTTTCCAGAACCTGTCACGCCTGTGACTAACACCAACCCTCTTTGTATCTCTGCAAATGTAGAAATAACTTCTGGTAAGTTTAGTGCCTCTAGTGTGGGTATCTTCACTGGAATGATACGAAACACAGCGCTGAGTCCATCCATCTGGAAAAAAAAGTTCACACGAAAACGGTTTTCATTTCCTAAGATATAAGAAAAATCCAGATTTCGGTCTTTTTGCAATTTTTGGTACTGTTCTTCTGTTGTGATTTCATGGGCTAGTCTATCCATCATTTCTGCATCCAAGATTTCACGCCCAAGCATCATAAGCGTACCATGGACACGAACCCTAGGCTGTGAAGTTGACTTGAGATGCAAGTCACTTCCTTTATTGGCTATCATCGTCTTAAGATAAAGTTTTAGTTTTTCTTCCATGACATCCCTTGTGTTTTGAGTTTATTGTAAACTATCGAGCATCTCTTGAAATGCTTTCTCAAAAGCCTCAAGCCCTTCTTTTAAAAGTTGGCGGTATACTTTGTTCATATCAAAACCGTTATCTGCCAATTGGGTAAAGTACCCTTTGATATCACTCTCTTCTAGTGGGAATGCGGGCTGGGGAGCTTTTTTACTCATAAATGCTTTAATCGTCTCTAGTGGCGCGGTGTTCACAGAATGAGGTGCCAAAAGTTCTCTCATATAATAGTCCGCGCTCAAAGCGTCTCCCTTCACGCCTGTGCTTGCAAAGAGCGTACGGATACTGGGTGTACGGTTCGCCTCGATGAGATTGTAGATTTTTGCTGCATTATAAATACCTGTTTTAGAAACAGGTATGGCTTCTTTTTCCAAATCAGCATCAAGCAGTCTGTCAAAACGACTCACAAAAACAGAGATAACTGCTTCAGCTCTGAGTCCACCGTCTTTCACAAACGAATCGAGTCCTTTTTTCATGGCTTTAAGACACTTTTGTGCTTGTTTGGGTGAAAAAATGAGTGTTGCATTAACCGAGATACCTGTACTTAACAACTCTGTCATAGCGACATACCCAGCTTCGGTGGCTGGTACTTTTACCATCACATTGGGCTCACCTATGGCAGCAAAGAGTCTTTTTCCCTCTGCTATCGTGCCTTCAGTGTCATTCGATAAAAAAGGGTCTACTTCGATTGAAATATAGCCGTCATTTCCCTCATCATACAAAGTTCTGAGTGCTTGCGCAGCGGTGCGTATATCTTGGGTGGCAAGTGCTTCATATTTCTCTTTGGGGCTTTTGCCTTCAAGTAAAGACAACTGCTCTTTATAAGCGGGCGAAGTGGTGATTGCAGAGGCAAAAATAGACGGGTTGCTTGTCGCTCCATTAATGATACCCTTCTCGATGAGTTCTGAAAAGTTATTTTTGAGAAAATCTCTTTCTACAAAATCCAACCACAATGAGAATCCTATGCCCCTATTTACCATCTTCAATCCTTATAATTCCATCTAAAATGCTGCCATGAACCGCATTCTATAGGTTTTTTAATCGTCTCTTCAAGTAGGTCGAGAAACAAATCTCTCTCTACCAGCTCGGCACCCAAACCCATCATATGATCTGTCTTCATCTGACAATCTATAAAATCATAGCCTCTACTGCCTAAAACATCACTGAGTGCCAAAAAAGCGACCTTTGACGCGTCAGTAGCCAGTGAAAACATCGACTCCCCAAAAAAAGCTTTACCCAAAGAGACGCCGTACAAGCCTCCAACAAGTTTTGAATCCTGATACACTTCAACGCTATGAGCAAACCCTTCATGGTGTAAACGACAATAGGCTTCTTCTATCTCAGAGCTTATCCATGTGCCACCTTGCGATTTTCGAGGCACAGATGCACAAAGGGTTATGACATCTTGGAATGCCCTATCGAAGTTTACAGTAAATTTTCCTGATCGCAACACCCGTCTAAATGATTTTCGCACGATAAACTTATGAGGGAAAAGAAGTAACCTGGGATTGGGTGACCACCAGAGTATGGGTTCATCATGGCTGTACCAAGGGAATATCCCTTTTTCATAAGCACCTAAAAGTCTCTGGCTACTCAAATCTCCGCCATATGCCACCAAGCCTTCATCTGGTGCCAAGCGAGGATTGGGAAAATCGGGTGTGTGTTTGTTTAATGGCTGTACAAAATACTCCTCTTCATCAAACATAAAAACCCTATGCGTGAGTGTTGCTTTCAAAGTCAAATTCTAACTTTGCATCTTTGAATCCAACTTTTACAGTTCCACCTTTACGCAATACACCAAAGAGTATCTCATCGCTGAGTGCTTCTTTGACCTTAGCATCAATTACACGAGCGATATGTCTTGCACCATACTTTTCATCATATCCCTCTTGTGCCAAATGCTCTTTGGCTTTTTTAGAGAGTTTGACACTTACCTCTTTTGGCTTGAGTAAGGCGTTGAGCTTCTCTATCTCGGTATCGACAATAGCGGTCAGCACCTCCAAAGAAAGTGTGTTAAATGTAATAGTAGCACTCAAACGGTTTCTAAACTCTGGAGAGAAAAACGCTGCCAAAGCTTTGTCTGTTTTGCTTGAAGTGTCCTTTTGAAAGCCCATCACATTGGCTTCTTTTGTCCCAATATTTGAAGTCATAATCAGTATGACATTTTTAAAGTCTGAAATCGCGCCGTTATTGTCGGTGAGTTTTGCACCATCCATTACCTGAAGCAAAATATTCATAATATCAGGATGCGCTTTTTCTATCTCATCTAAAAGCAATACGGTATGAGGATGTTTTTTAATCATCTCAGTCAAGAGTCCACCTTGCTCATACCCCACATACCCTGGAGGCGCACCGACTAGACGGCTGATGGTGTGTGGCTCCATGTATTCAGACATATCGAGTCTTTCAAAATGCACATGCATGGTTTTAGCAAGCTGTGTTGCGAGTGCCGTTTTACCCACACCCGTAGGCCCTACGAACAAAAAACTTCCTATAGGTTTATTGGCAGCGTTCAGCCCTGCGTACGAGCGTTTGATGGCTGTTGCCAACGCTTTAATTGCCTCATCTTGTCCCACAATGTGGGCGGCTAGATCTTTTTCAATAGATTTAAGTTTTTTAGTATCGTCCGTGCCTATGACCGTAGAAGGCAGTTTCATGATTTTAGCCACACTCTCTTCAATGTCTTTGGGTTGAACCGTTACACCGTCTTGCCCTTTAAGCATAAAATGTGCGCCCACCTCATCGATGATATCCATCGCTTTGTCGGGTAGAAATCTGTCGTGCAGGTATTTGACAGACAAATCAATAGCACTCTGAATCGCCTCATCTGTAAAGCTAATCTTATGGTACGCTTCATACTTGTGTTTGATGCCTTTAAGGATGATGAAGGTATCTTCGACGCTTGGCTCTTCGACATCCACTTTAGCAAAACGACGACTAAGCGCCTTGTCTTTGTCAAAGAAGTTTCTAAACTCTGCATAAGTGGTTGCGCCGATACATTTAAGCTCACCACGAGCAAGGGCAGGTTTAAGAAGATTGGAAGCATCCATACTGCCGCCACTGGTTGCTCCTGCACCGACCATGGTGTGAATCTCATCAATAAACACAATGGCATTTTTTTGCTCACCAAGTTCTTTGATGATGCCTTTAAGACGCTTCTCAAAGTCTCCTCTGTACTTTGTTCCTGCCACCAATGCACCCATATCTAAAGCAAATATCTTTGAATGTTTCAATATCTCAGGCACATCCCCTTCAGAGATTTTGAGTGCCAAACCTTCAGCGATAGCCGTTTTCCCTACTCCAGGTTCACCCACAAGCAGCGGATTGTTCTTTTTACGGCGACATAGTGTCTGCATCACCCGTTCTATCTCATCTGTACGCCCGACTACAGGGTCTATCTTTCCTGTTGCGGCGAGGCTTACAAGCTCTACAGTAAACTGAGACAGAAGTGTTTCTTCTTTTTTCTCTTCGGTTTTACCTGCTACTTTATCATAACGATGGGAGATGACTTCAAGCACATCCACTCTAGCGATGCTCTCTTTTTTCATCAAATGCACCGCATAAGAGTGCTCCTGCATAAAAATAGCCGCTATCATATCGCCGATGCTCGCTTCGGTTCTACCTGAGGAGTGTATCTGCGTCATCATGTCATTGATAGCACGCGAAAGCGCAACCGTCTCAAAAGGCTCAACTGCTTCTTGTAAAGCAGGAATCGTTTTGGTGATATGCTCAACAATCCCCGCTTCAAGTGCCGGTAGATTGGCATTGAGGATAGAAAATATATCTTTTCCTGCCCCGCTTCTTACGATTGCTAGAAACACATGTTCTACTGTCAAGTACTCATGTCTGTTCTCTTTTGCATAACTTACCGCTTGTTTAAATACATCATTTAACGCCATACTTATCATTTACACTCCTTTAGCTCTTCTGTTTCTAAAATTTATTGATCTTCTTCAAGGGTTGCGAGTAGCGGAAACTCATTTTGTTTCGCCCGCTGTTTCACTTGCTGCGTTTTGGTCTGGGCTATCTCAAAGGTGTATACTCCACATATCGCTTTGCCCGTTTCATGTATATGCAGCATAATCTTCTCTGCCTGCGTATAACTCTTATGAAAGATGCCCGTGAGTATCTCCACCACAAAATCCATACTGGTATAATCATCATTATGCAGTAGCACCCTATACATCTTCGGCTCTTCTAGGCGTAAATCAAATTCCAGCTCATGTTCTATCTTTGGCATAGTATGTTAAAATCCTCTTGTTAAATCTATGCCTATTATACAAAAAAAATGGAGAAATACAAGTGCAATCCCTTTTTATCACTGCTACAGGCACAAATGTAGGCAAAACACACACCACTTTACAACTCATCCAAGGCTTTGCAAAGAGAGGCTTTAAAGTCGGTGTGTACAAACCCATTGAAACAGGAGTTGCTAGCTTTGCACAGGATGCTACAGCCCTTTTAGATGCCTGCAAAAAAGTCAACCCACAGTTTAAAGACTTTAGCACAAAAGACATCACAGCCTACACTTTTTCTTTGCCTGCTGCACCGTTTTGTGCTGATGTCGAACAAAGTATAAACATACAACACATCATCGACACATACAACAGCCTGTGCAAAGCCTGTGACATTCTTTTGGTTGAAGGTGCAGGTGGTCTAATGGTACCCCTCACTCAAGATTTTTTGATGATTGATTTGGCTCAAAAACTCCAAACCAAGGTTTTACTCGTGACACCCAGTCGTCTGGGTTGCATCAATGACACCCTACTTTCAATGGAAGCACTGCGCACACGCGACATACCCTTTGACTGGTGTGTCAATCTTTTTGAAGAAAAAGAACAGTTTAAAGAGGTCACGAGACCTTTTTATGATACACGATTTCCACATTGGTGGTCTGTGGATGAAGGTTTGCAAAGATTTATTAGCAGCTATGGGTTATAATATCTTAAAAGGATACCCTTCTATGCAACATCTAGTCGATACGCTTGAGCTAAGTGATGTCCAAATTACGCAACTGCTTCATGATGCTAAAACCTTTAAAAAACAAGGTTCAGCGCGCATACTCAGAGACAAACTACTCATTACCCTTTTTTTTGAAGCCTCTACGCGTACACGCTCTTCCTTTGAAGTGGCTGCAAAAAGATTGGGGGCTTCCGTGGTGCATCTTGACCCCAGCAAAAGTTCTACCAGTAAAGGGGAATCCCTAGAAGATACCTTTGCCAATCTCTGTGCCATGCAACCCGATGGTGTCATCATACGGCATTCCCAAAACAATGCACCACGCATATTAGCCGATATGCAGATGACACCCGTCATCAATGCCGGTGCAGGCAACTACGCCCATCCCACTCAGGCACTGCTTGATCTCTTTACCTTGATGGAGCATTTTAACGGCAACATCAAAGGCAAAACCATCGCGATTGTGGGCGACATAGTCAGTTCGCGTGTCGCAAGTTCAGCGATGCGTTTACTGGAGCGTATGGGGATGCATATCCTGCTTGTTGCGCCCAAACCGTTTATGCCCAAAAGCGATTTACCCCAATACGAACATCTTGAAGAAGTTTTAGACAAGGTAGATGTTATCATGTCACTTAGAGCGCAACTTGAACGGCACACCTCGCCCATCTTCGATGACTATGCCACCTATGCGAAACGCTACTGCATCAACCATGAACGACTTGCCTCAAGAAACATCATAGTGCTTCACCCAGGACCCGTGATGCGAAACATCGACATTTCTGATGCCATGCTTGAAGATGACCGTTGTAAGGTCTTAACCCAAGTACAAAACGGCGTGTATGTGCGTATGGCGATTTTAAAGTTACTGCTTTTGGATTCTTAATCTTGTGATGTGGCTCGCAAATAAAGAGGGTTTTGCACAGATTGACACTTTAGCCAAAGCGCGTACTCCATTTTTGTTTATCATCTCATACGATAAAAGCAAAATCTTCGCCCAAGCACTTGATATGCTAAACAAAGACATCTGCTATAGACTAGAAGACTGGCAAAATCAGACCAGTAAACAACCCTCTCCTCTCTTTAGCTTTTCAAAATATCCTGTTGACTTTCTCACCTATAGGGCATCATTTGAAAAAGTACTTGAAGCCATGAGTGCTGGCAACACCTATTTGCTCAATCTCACTTTCAAAACACCTATTGAAACTTCACTCTGTCTTAAAGAGATATTTGACTATGCGAAAGCAAAATTTAAGCTCTATGTCAAAGATGAATTTGTCTGTTTTTCCCCTGAACCTTTTATAGAAATCACACACAATACGCTCTCAACCTACCCCATGAAAGGAACGATTGATGCACGCATCCCTGAAGCAAAAGAAAAAATATTGAGTAACGAAAAAGAAAGGGCGGAGCATGTGATGATTGTTGATTTGATGCGTAATGATTTGAGCATCGTCGCTTCAGATGTGAGAGTTGAGAAGTTTGCTTATGTCGACAAGATACAAGCAGGAGAGAGTGAACTACTCCAAGTCAGTTCCAAAATCACAGCTACACTACAACCAGACTGGCAGGAAAATTTTGCGGTCATCTTAGATTCTCTACTTCCAGCAGGCTCTATTAGTGGCACGCCTAAAAAAAGCACACTTGAGATTATTAGCCAAATCGAGGATTATGAGAGAGGATTTTACACGGGTGTGTTTGGAGTTTTTGATGGAGATGGGGTACGCTCAAGCGTGATGATACGATTTATCGAAAAGGAAGAGGCGCAGCTTGTGTACAAGAGTGGTGGTGGCATCACTGTGGACGCGGATGTGCATTCAGAGTATCGTGAACTTATTGATAAAATTTATTTGCCTTTATAGGTATTTTTTTGTACACTATGACTCTATCTCTTTAAAAGGATGTTCATGAAATACTTCACTTTAAGTCTTGTTTGTTTTGCCCTTCTCACCCAGCCCTACGCGTACGCACAAGATGATGGCAACGCTACCGTGCAGTCCCCCACTAGCGAGCTTAGTGCTGGTGAGCAAGAAGCACTCGCAGCAGAAGAAGCTGAGTTGCGTGAAGCAGGTGTTGCTGAAGAGCCTAACCCAGAATAAATCTAAAAACACTCTCTTAACGGTCGGTGTACCCAGTGGTATGCCACATCGTCTTGTATGTGTGAAAAATAGAGTTCGCCAGAGTTTCTCCACGGGTCTATCACAATGCCGTCTTTTTGTGCTTTGCCTTTTTTTGCCACAACTAAGGTATTATGTTCGCTAAAGTATTTTCCTATGTTCGCGCCATAAAGATGAAAAGAAAAAGAAGGGTAATTTCGCTTATGAAGATGTGCATACAAAGCATCACTCCACTGATAACACAAGCCTTTTTCACGCACACCAACATTGACTAAAAAGTTATGAAACAAAGGTGGTGAAGTAAGCTTAAACTCTTGAGTCAGCTTAGCGGTCTCTTGCAAGATATCTTTAGCAAGTCTATTGGCCTCTGGTTTGGGTATGGAGGCATCTAAAGAAGTTAATATGTTGGAAAGTCGGGCTGTTTTAGTTTGGGTGACAGAAGAAGGCGTGACAGTACACCCGTACAACAAAAAAATCATACAAAACGCACTAAAAAAGCGCTGTAACATACTCATCCGAAAGAATCCTACTCATCCAAATCATCAGCCCCACCATTACTACAGCAATTATCCACACCCACTGAGGCTTCTTTGAAAGCACAAATCCACCCATCATACCTACTGCAAGACCTGCAATGTGTGCACTGACATCGATCGCTGGAATAAATAGACCTATAACAAGGTTCAGCCCAATAATCACGCCAAAATCTTTCAGAAATGCTTTGCTTTGTGACGCTATCTTATCTCTGTGGGCTAGAAAAAATCCTGCCAAGGCACCAAAAACACCAAAAATAGCTCCCGAAGCACCCACGCCTACACTCTGGGGATGCATATACAACGAGGCAAGCCCGCCAATGAGCCCAGAAAACAAGTAGATGACAAGGTAGGCGCGCCCATCAAAATAGTTCTCTGCGGCTCTACCTACGATGTAAAGCGAAACCATATTCATCAGCAGATGCGTCATGCCGCCATGTAAAAACATGGCGCTAAACAACCTGTACCACTCCTGTTGTCCCACAGTATAAGACCCGTACAGTGCACCAAAATTGACCAATGTCTCCAGAGGTATGTCGATAAAACTTTCACTCGATACTGCACAGACCAAATAAACTAAGACATTAAGCGTTATCAGAATATAAGTAAGTGGATAACGCTTGATTTCTTCTTTCATGCTAGTCTAGTAAATAGCTTCAGGGAAGATGACACCATCCACACGACCTCTTGCCACTTTTGGTATCTCTTTTTCATAATGAATCAATACTAATACACGCGTATCAAAAAGGTATTCCTGTGCGATAGGCTGTATCATCAATGCATCTTCTTCTTGACAGACGATATACTTTGCACCCAAAGCATTTGCAAGCAAGGCATCAGAGAGCGTACTCACTGTCACTGCAAATGCGACACTATTGGCTTGACAATGACTTGCATACGCATGTGAATCAACCAAAGGTTCAAGTAAAATAATATCATTTGGGTTGCTTTTTTGAATGTCTTCGATAGAAAATACCTTGCAAAAACGCTTACTTTGTATCCATGGATGTCCGATAATAATCATGAGTTTTCCTTTATTATAGTATTCATTACAGTGTACATTCTTGGCAACAGTAGTATTTGCCGTTTACGATAATGCTCTCTTTAACTGTCACATAAGTATGACAAGTTTCACACTCTACAAGTGTATCATCCTCAAGCTTTTTTTCTTGTGCTGTTCTATTTATTTTTGGAAACTTACCACCAAAAAATTTATAGATAAGTAATCCCATTACGACAAAAAAGAGTATTTTTATTAACATATTTCATTCTTTATATAAAGATAATTGCGTTTGTTTTTTTGAACTATATCATATTTTAGCTGATGAGGCATCTGCTCTATCTCGTCAAATACGCGTGAGCCTTTATAAAACAAATAGTGCGTTTTATCATCGCTAAGCTTGGAGGTAAGTGCTAAAAGTAAGGCGGTGTTGGTCACCGCACGCGAAGAAATAAGCCTAAAAGGCGCGTGCTCAACTTGCTCAACTCGTTTAGCTTCTACACTTACACGACAAAGATGCAAGTCAATAGAAACATACTTCAAAAAGGAGGCGCGCTTTTTAAGCGGTTCAGCCAAGACAACCTCGGTTTCTGGGAAAGCTATCGCCAACACAAGCCCTGGAAAGCCTGCACCTGTTCCAACATCAAGAAGTGTTTTTGGTGGGTCTATAAAAGTCACAGGATACAGTGCATCTACGATATTAGCATAGATTGCCTCAATGGTTTTTGCCCCCGTGAGATTATGAATCTGGTTCCATTCATGCAAAAGTGTCGCAAAATTTTCTAACTGTACAACCTGTTCACTTGGCAAGAAAATCTTCTCGTTATCTAGCTGTTGGGAGAGATTCAAGATACTGCTACTTTTTGAGCTTGTTGCATACTCATTTTATCTCTTCTAGCAGTTCTTCTTGTAATACTGGTGTAAACTCTGCATTAAAAAGAGACGGTGTACCCCTTACATTAAGCTCCATGGTTGCCAAGTTTGCTTTTTTGATATATGCATCAACGAACTCAGAATAAGCAAAAGGACTCTTATTTTCCTTAATCAGTACCTCATAATGCATCGAATCTTTAAGCATAATATCTTCCATGCGTGCTTTTTTGTCGGCATCATCTTTACCTTGCATAATCCACTCTATCATCGCCGGTGCTCTTTCATGGATAGGTAAAGGGAAAAGAATCACATGCACGGTAAAATCATCTAATTTTCCAACAACTGCTTTTTCAAATCGTCTGCAATAACTACATTCAGGATCCATGACGATATAAAGCTCTACCTCGCCTTTACCATAAGAAAATGCAATCCCTTGCGTGATGATATTCACATCTTGAGGAAATAGTATCGCATTGCCCTCCTTATCATACCCCGAACCGATATACAATTCGGATGTTTTTTTATCCAAAAATACTGTCATATATTGTGAGCTTTGTGGTAGTTGAGCCTCAACTTTTAAAATATAGCTATCAGGCTTTTCAATCACACCTTTAATGCTGAGTGCTGGGTCTTGGAGTACTATATTTTTACCCTTTAGCATTTGAAGCTTTGCTTCATCTAGCGTTATCACTTCTGCATGCATTGCGCACATACATAGAAACACAGCTAGTAGCGCATGACGCACTTTATTCATCTTTGGATTCCTTCATCTGATTTTCATGAAAGTATACAATATTTGTCAGAAACTAAAGCAGATGCCCAAGTTGCTCTTTTTTAGTCTGAAGATAGTCTTCATTGTATGGATTGGGTGTGATTTGAATAGGAAGGCGTTCTATGATGTCTATTGCGCCTAAACTTTGCATTTTTTTAGGATTATTCGTAAGTAATTTAAGTTTTTTGATAGCAAAATGGTTTAAGATAAATTCCACTACTTCATAAGTGCGCTCATCGGCTCTAAATCCCAACTGATGGTTTGCTGCCACCGTGTCTAGTCCCTTGTCTTGAAGTGCATAAGCGTTGACTTTATTCAGCAGTCCGATATTGCGTCCTTCTTGACGGTGATAGATGATTATCCCGCCTTCTTTAGCAATGAGTGCTTGTGCAAAATGTAGCTGTTCACCACAGTCGCATTTTACCGAACCCAGTGCATCGCCCGTAAGACACTCGGAGTGTATACGCACGATAGGTGTCTCACTCAAGTTATCTGTAAAAATGGCGAGGTGTTCTCGCTCATCTTCCTTAAACGCTTGTATATTAAAAGTGCCATACTGGGTAGGCAGTGTAGCGATTTGCGATATTTCTATAGGTTTCATGCTGGGATTATACTTTAGAAATTAGAAATTAGAAATTAGAAATTAGATTTTTTTGCTAAAATGGGGGAAATATTTACACGAGGTGACCCATGTTTACGCGCTTTAGAAGAAAGAGAATCCATCCTGTTTTAAGAGACCTACTTCAAGAAACACACTTAAGTGTCAATGACTTTATCTACCCACTCTTTGCAAAAAGCGGTGTAGGCATCAAAGAAGAAGTAGGCTCTATGCCTGGAGTGTTTCAGATGAGCATCGATGAAATCGTCAAAGAGTGTGATGACTTAAAACAACTGGGTCTCAACGCCATCATTTTGTTTGGCATACCTGACACCAAAGACTCAGTCGGCAGCGACGCGATGTGCGAACATGGCATCATCGCGCAAACCGTTCGCGCCGTCAAAGCCGCTCACCCTGAGATGTTTGTGGTGACTGATCTTTGCTTTTGTGAATACACTGACCATGGACACTGTGGAGTACTTGACCCCGTGCTTCACACCGTTGACAACGACATCACACTTGACAACCTCGCACGACAAGCCGTCGTACACGCCAAAGCAGGTGTTGACATGATAGCTCCCTCAGGCATGATGGACGGGATGATTACCGCCATACGCGCAGGACTTGACAATGCAGGTTTCATCAATCTACCTATCATGTCTTACTCGACTAAATTTGCCTCAGCATACTATGGGCCATTTAGAGATGTGGCGGAGTCTAGTCCTAGTTTTGGAGACAGAAAAAGCTATCAGATGAACCCTGCTAACCGTAACGAAGCCATCGCTGAGAGTGTAGAAGATGAAAAAGAAGGTGCAGACATCCTTATGGTAAAACCTGCGCTTGCCTACCTTGACATCGTGCGTGATGTGAAAAACAACAGCACCTTGCCTTTAGCCGTTTACAATGTCAGCGGTGAGTACGCCATGCTCAAGATGGCAGGTCGCGCAGGAGTCATAGACTACGACAAAGTCATGATGGAAACGCTTCTTGCATTTAAACGCGCGGGCGCGGACATCATCATCACCTACCACGCCAAAGAAGCGGCTCTGTTGCTACAAAAGTGACGCACCACACACCTTTAAAAAAGGGCGTATAGAACTTTTAACCTTTTATGGTAAAATAATTTCTTTAATTTTACATGAATATTTCATGTATCAAGGAAGCCCGTATGAGACACTTTTTAACGCTCAAAGATTTCAGCAAAGAAGAGATTTTAGAGATGATAGCCTTGGCGCAAAAAATCAAAGCACAAACCAAACAACGCAAATTTGTGCCCTATTTGGAGCATCAGACGCTTGGGATGATATTTGAAAAAAGTTCTACTCGTACGCGCGTGAGCTTTGAGACAGGGATTTATCAGTTGGGTGGAGTGGGGTTGTTTCTCTCTTCAAGCGACATACAACTCGGGCGTGGTGAACCCATGAAGGATACCGCGCGCGTCATCAGTCGAATGGTAGACATGGTGATGATACGCACTTTTGAGCAGTCGAAACTCGAAGAGTTTGCCGCCTACTCTAAAGTGCCTGTTATCAATGGACTGACGGACACTTATCATCCCGTGCAACTCATGGCAGACTATCTTACGATGATTGAGTTTGGCAAAGGAGACAATCCTGTGATTGCCTATATAGGCGATGGAAACAACATGACGCACTCATGGCTGATGCTAGCTAGCAAACTAGGGTTTGAATTGCGCATCGCAACACCACAAGGGTACGAATGTGATCCGTTCATCATCCTTGATGCCTTGGAAATGGCACAACAAAGTGCTGCAAAAATCACTTTTATGACCGACCCCAAAGAGGCAATCAAGGGATGTGATGTCGTCACCACTGATACATGGATTTCAATGGGACAAGAAGATGAAAAAGAAGCCCGCATCGAAGCATTTAAGGGCTTTATGCTAGATGAAAGTCTCATGTCGCTAGCAAAAGATGATGCGATTTTCCTACACTGCCTACCTGCTTATAGGGGCTATGAAGTCAGCGAAGAGACTTTTGAGAAACACGCCGAGGTTATCTTCGCCGAAGCAGAAAACAGACTGCACGCGCAAAAAGGTATCATGGTTTGGCTAGACGGACAAAGAGACGCATAACTATTTACCCATAACATAATGTCGACCTAAATGCCCTTGAAAACCAAAAGAGGAAATATGAGCAAACCAATAGAAGAAATTTTTAATTTTACTGCTACCAGCGATGACTGTATCAAGTGCGGAAAGTGCATCCCTGTGTGTACCATACATCAAGTCAATCCCGATGAGGCAACTTCCCCTCGTGGCTTCATAGAACTTCTAGGCGCATATCAGCAGGGGCATCTGGAGTTGGACAAAAACGCCAAAGACATCTTTGAGTCTTGTTTTTTGTGCACCAATTGCGTGGATGTCTGCCCTAACTCTCTCGCTACTGATATGATTATCGAAGAGGTGCGTGCAGACATCGCCGATAAATTTGGTATCGCGTGGTTTAAGCGTGTGTTTTTTTACTTGCTGCGTCATCGCTTCATCATGGATATGGTGATGAAGATGGGTTTCATGTTTAAAACCTGTGCGCTCTCTGGAGACGATAAAGGCAGAGGTCTGCGTGCGCGATTTTCTTTGCCTATGGTTAAAAAAGGCAGACTCTTGCCTTCCATGGCAAAAACAAGTTTTCTCAACTCTTACCCTGAGGAGATTCCAGCACCCCTTCAAGAAGGCAAAAATAAACGCGTGGCATTGTTTATAGGGTGTTTGGCAAACTATAACTACACGGGCATTGGTGACAGTTTGGTGGAGATACTTAAAGAGCTGAACATCGATATTTTTATCCCAAAAAAGCAACTTTGCTGTGGTGCACCTGCGTATTTTACGGGTGATGTAAACTCTGTGGAGTACATGACGAAAAAAAACATTGTCTACTTTGAAAGCTTTATGGATGCGTGTGATGCGATGCTGATCCCTGAAGCGACCTGTTCAGCGATGATTAAACACGACTGGGAAGTTTTCTTTAAAAACCACAAAATGCCCGAGTGGGAAGCGCGTGCCAAACAAGTGGCGCAAAAGATTTTTATGGCAACCGCGTGGCTAGATGACAACACAGACTTACAACAGATACTTAAAACTCGGGGTAAAAAGTTTGAGGAAGCTGTCACTTACCATGACCCCTGTCATGCCAGAAAAGTACAAGGTATTTGGCAGCAGCCTCGTAACCTACTTGCGCCTAACTACCCGATAATAGAGATGTCTGAGTCTAACCGCTGTTGTGGTTTTGGTGGCGTAACCATGCAAACAGAGAAGTTTCATTTTGCCGAGGCAGCAGGTAAACCTAAGGCCGCCATGATAAAAGAGACAAAAGCACACTATGTGAGTGCCGAGTGTTCGGCCTGTCGGATGCAGCTGAGTGAAGCACTCAATGATGCTAAAGTCGAAACCATCTTTAAAAATCCACTCGAACTCATCGCGGCATCACTCAAAGAGTAGTTCAGGTGTGTGAGGGTTTTGTGTGTATCACAAAGATATTGTTCCCCATCTCATACCTGTAATCAAGCTTCCATCCAAGCTTTTCTACGATGCTGTTGACGATATAAAGCCCCAAACCAAACCCTGAACTTCTCTTCTCTGCTTGTGAAAAAGGTTCAATATAGTAGCTAAAAGGCTCTTTCAAAGCTTCACCTTCTGAGAGTACCTCCAAGCTACCATCTTGCGTCGATTTGAGCGTCACTTCTTTGTTTTTACTGTACTTGATACCATTATCCAAAAGATTTTTAATCGCCAAAGAGAGTAACTTTGCGTCAGTGGTTAATGCGATATTTTCCACATCAATATTCACTCGACCTTTTATGGTCATAAGAAGCTCCTCGCTTCTGCGTATCACCTCATCTAGCATGATGTATTCAAAATTGGGCTCAAAACTTTGAGTGGTGACCCGCTCAATCTCTGCAAGCTCTGAGATAAGCTCATTCATACGCTCAAATGCCCGAATTAGAACCTCTTTGGTTACCTCATCATCAAGCATCTCCACGATAATGCGCCCTTTTGTAATCGGGGTTTTAAGCTCATGCATCAAATTGCGCATAAAAAGATTTTTTGAAGCACTCAATGTATTGATATATCGTATGGCATCATCAAAACTTTTTGCGATTTTGCCTATCTCGTCATCATATAAATAGCTAATAGGAGTCTGAGTGTCGCCATGGGCAAATCGTTGTATCTGTTTATGTAAGGTTTTGAGTGGTTGGAGTTTTTTAAGTACCGCCAAATAGACTAAAAGAAGCAGCGTAATCAAAAAAATACCCAAAGCAACAGCGATTACAAAAAAATAGTTCTCTGGTCTGTTGTCTTGCAAGAGTAGATTGTGTTGTAAACGCTGCACATAGATATAGTGTGTGCCATGAATGTTGAAGACTTGCACTTTGCCTAGAGACGAACCTCCTGTAAAAACGGTTGTGCCTTGTGTTTCAATCTCTTTTTTTATCTCTTGTGCTTTTGCCTGAGTGACTTCCTTGACCAGTAGGTCTTCGTACAACTGTGCCAAATCTTCTTTTTGAGGATTAAGTTGGAGTTTAGATAAAAAAGTGAGTGAGACAAGCTGATAGTGCTTATACTCTTCTATCTTATGTCGGTCTTTATCCCAAGAGAGAAAAAGCAAAAATGTAGCAATCAAAATCAAAAGTGCAACAGAAAAAAGCACATGAATGAAAGTTGTTACAGGCAAGTTTCTCATACGCGATTGGTTAGCAAGTAGCCTACTCCACGAATTGGCTTAATGTAAATATGCTCCGTATCAATTTTGGCAATCTTCTGTCTGATACGCGAGATAATCACATCAATGTTTTTAACAGAAGAGTCATCATCGATATGTTCACTCTCATACAACAACTGCTCGCGAGATACCGAAGCATTGATGTGTCGCAAAAGCATACTGAGTACATCAAACTCCGCGCCCGTAAGCTCTAAGGACTTCCCCTTGAACCGAATATCTCTGGCATTGAAGTCTGCAACAAAAAGCTCTTGTTTTTCAGGTGCTTTGTTGTCCTCTATGCCATTTGCTCGCCTTAGAATAGTCTTAATGCGCGACACAAGCTCTCTTGGGTCATAGGGCTTTGGCATATAGTCATCTGCACCGCGCTCCATCCCGATGACTTTGTCGGTGATGTCATCTCTAGCTGAAGAGATAATGATTGGGATATTGGTCATATCGCGTATCTTAGGGATGACTTCCAAACCATCCATGCCAGGCAGCGTCAAATCTAAAATAATCAAATCAAATTTATGCTGTGTCAACATAGAAAGACCAATATAAGGATCTTCCGCCCCAATGACTTCCATGTCAAATCTTGTAAGATAGTTTGTCAAGATGAGTGCCAGTTCAGGATCATCTTCTATGATTAGTATTTTTATAATGACATTTTCCTTTTTGCACTTCATCAATTAAGTAGGTTTAATTGCTTGCTCTTTATTATTATAATCTATATATACTTTAGTCATTGCAATCAAAAAAGAGGTGATAGCAGGGCCCAATATCATCCCCCAAAAACCATAGGTACTCATCCCCGCCAAGATAGAGAAAAATATTACAAATTCATTAATCTCCATAGTGCTTTTGAGCAGATTTTCTTTAATAACCCTAATGATAATAGGCTTGATAATCGTATCTGCAATCACCGCAATCATAAGCACTGAATACCCAGCGATAAACAGAGCACTCTGTGCGTCCATTTTACCCCAAGTAAAAAGAGCCAAAGGTAGCCAGATTAACATGCCCCCTACAATCGGTATTAACGAAGCAAAACCATAAATAATGCCAAAAAATAACCCATTGAACCCAAAATAGCCTGCCATGATACCAAATAAAAATCCTTCAAAAATAGCTGTCACGATGATGGAGTAAAAAACGACTTCCATCGTAGAAGAGACTTCGTGTATCATCTTGGCGCTTCTCATTTTGCTTACAGGCATCAATACGCGTATGGCATCAAAAAAACGCTCTCCATAGAAATTGATAATAAAATAAAAAATCACCACAAGAAACATATTTTTTACAAATCCCAATCCTGCGCTACCTGCTGTAGTTAAATACGATGTTGCATACTGGATATAACCCGTAATCTTTTCTTCATTGAGTGCCGTTTGACTCCACTCTTTAAGGTAGGGAATTTTTTCAACAAAAGCCTCAAGCCCTGATGTGCCTTGTGCGACAATATTGGCATCAAGTTTAGAGATATATGTCACACCAGCCGTTGCCATATAAACCAAGGGGGCAACAAGTATCAAAACCAAAAATAAAGAGGTAATCATCGCAGAGATTTTTCTCGAGTGAAAATATGTTATCAGTTTTTTTGTCAAATTATAGGTTGCCATCGCAAGTAAAGTAGCAACCACAATAGGGAGTAAAAACGGTTGATAAATACTATAGGCACCCAGTAAAGAGAGTGCAAAGAGTATGGTGATTGTTATGCGTTTATTGTCCATCAAAAAGTCCTTCCGTTAAACTGTTTAATCTAAAATGCTCATAACACTTTTGTGTTGCGATGCGACCTCTTGCTGTGCGCTCAATATAGCCATTGGCTATCAGATATGGTTCTAGCACATCCTCGATAGTCCCTTCATCTTCAGAGAGTGCTGCACCGATGGTGCTTAGTCCCATGGGTTTATTCTTAGCAGAGATGAGCAGCTCTAAAAGCTGTATATCCTGCTCATCAAACCCCAAATGGTTCACGCCCAACTCATCCAAAGCATACTGTGCTCTATGGAGTGTCACTTCGGATTCATTGGCAACTTCAGAGAAATCTCTTACCCGCTTCAGTAGCCTCAACGCGATACGCGGTGTCCCTCTGCTTCGGCGTGCTATCTCTTTGGAGGCTTCCAGAAGGGTAGGCTTGTCAAGTTTCTTAGAGGCCTGCGTGACAATCTGCCCTAACTCTTCGGGTGTATAAAACTGCATACGAAAATGCATGCCAAAACGCTCCCTAAGTGGACTAGAAAGCATCCCTGCTCTGGTGGTCGCACCGATGAGCGTAAACCGAGGCAAGTCTATTTTAACCGTTTGAGCCGCAGGTCCACTGCCAATAATGATGTCCAAACGAAAATCTTCCATAGCAGGATAAAGTATCTCTTCAACCGCGGGGGACATACGGTGAATCTCATCGATAAACAAGATGTCACCCTCTTCGATGTTGGTCAGAAGTGCCGCAAGGTCACCTGCTTTTTCTATCATCGGTGCGGCTGTAGTCTTAATGTTTGCTCCCATTTCGTTAGAAATGATATTGGCGATGGTCGTTTTTCCTAAGCCTGGAGGGCCAAAAAAGAGGACATGATCAAGCGCCTCTTTTCGTTTTTTACTGGCCTCGATGAAGACTTTAAGATTTTTTTTAATCTTCTCCTGACCAATATACTCATCCCACGAACTTGGGCGTAGCGTCACCTCATAGGCAATCTCTTCACTAAAGCGTTCTATCTCAACTATCCGCTCCATTAGTAAGTATAGTCCTCGCTGGGAAATGCTCTGGATTTAACTTCGTCTCTGTATGCTTGTAAGCCTTGGCGTATCATCTTTGCTCCCTCGGCGTAAGATTTGACAAATTTTGGCTTAAAAGCTTCAAAAAACCCGAACATATCACTCCAAACAAGCACTTGTCCATCCGTAGCATTACCTGAGCCTATACCGATAGTCGGGATAGATACAGCCTGAGTGATGGCTCTTGCTGCCTCAGCTTTCACACCTTCAACCACGATAGCAAACGCACCTGCTTTTTCTAAAGCGATAGCATCTTCCACTAACACATCAATATCTTCTTGGCTTTTGCCACGAACCTTGTAGCCACCTTCACTGCGCACAAACTGCGGCATCAGCCCGATGTGACCCAAAACTGCGATGGAGTTTTGACTCAATGCCTCAACAATCCCTGCGCGCTCCCTCCCTCCTTCGAGTTTGACCGCTTGCGCATTCGTTTCCTGATAGATACGGGTAGCATTCTTAATGGCTTCTTCAGGGGTAGTGTAAGAGCCAAAAGGCATATCTACCACGATTAAGGGCAAACTAGCACCATTGCAAACCGCCTGCGTGTGGTAAATCATCTGATCCATCGTAGCTGAAAGCGTGTCTTCTTTTCCGAGGAAACTCATGTTGAGGCTGTCGCCTACGAGTATCATCTCCACTTCACCATCAAAGAGTTTCGCAAAAAGTGCGTCGTAGGCAGTCACCATCGTGATGGGCTCATGCCCTTTCATCTTAGCCAGCACACCTAAGGTTATTTTTTTGTCTATTTTGGGGGTATGGATACTCATTTTCATCCTACTATAAATCATAAATTAACATTTCACTCATTTTATCTAAAAAATGTATAATACCAACAAAATAAATGGCATCGTGCCACAAAAGAGTATCGTTTGAAAAATTTGGTTGCTTATATTACTACTGGTTTGCCTTCGCCTGCATTTACCGTGGATGTTGCTCTAGCGCTTGCAGATGCAGGTGCTGATATACTAGAACTCGGCATGCCTTTTTCAGACCCTGTTGCAGATGGGCCCGTCATCGAAAAAGCAAACCTCATCGCACTCCAAAATGGATTTAAACTCTCACAGCTTTTTGAAATCTCAGCCCAGATTACCCCGCACATCGACACGCTTTGGATGGGCTATTTTAATCCTTTTTATCATAAAGGTATGGACAATTTCATCCTAGAAGCGCAAAAAGCAGGTGTCAGTGGGTTTATCATCCCCGATTTGCCTTTTGAAGAGGCTGTACCATACAAAAAGGACATCGAAGCTGCAGGACTTTGTCTTATTGATTTTATCGCACCGACCGACTCAGAAGCACGCATCCAAACCATCGTCTCACAAGCACAAAAATTTATCTATCTCGTTGCTTATGCAGGCATCACAGGTGCAGGGAAAAACGAAGCATTACAACCCATCCTTAGCACTATCAAACAATACAGCAACACCCCTGTCTATGTAGGGTTTGGTGTAGATGAACAGACCGCGAAAGAAAAAGTAAAAGGAGCGGATGGTGTGATAGTCGGCTCTGCCTTTGTAAAAATCTTGCTTGACGAAACACTCAGTTATAGCCAAAAAATCAACAAAATTTCAGCAATAGCCAAAGAAATAAAAGAAAGAATAAACACCTAAATAAGGTATAATACTTTTAATTTCAAAAAAGGCTTATAGCATTATGGAACACTTAGTATGGAACATCAGTCCAAATATCTTAGAGTTAGGCAGCCTACAGTTACGCTGGTATGGAGTCTTTTTTGTCGGGTCTTTTTTTGTCGGGCTATTCATAGCGCAATGGATATATAAACGCGAAGGTAAAGATCCTGAACTGCTTGATCAGCTTCTTATTTATCTGATGGTCGGAGCCGTGCTAGGAGCAAGGCTGGCACATTGTTTGTTTTATGAGCCAGATTTTTATCTCTCACATCCTTTAGAGATACTCAAGGTGTGGAAGGGGGGACTAGCCAGTCACGGTGGACTCGTGGGCGTTATGATTGCCTTGTACCTCTTTACGAGACGATACCATACTCCTTATATGTGGTTACTTGCTCGCTTGACTATTCCCTCAGCTCTTGCTGCTGCATTTATACGCTTTGGTAACTTCTTCAACTCTGAAATCCTTGGACTTCCCTCACAACTACCTTGGGCAATAATCTTTGAGCGTGTTGACTTGATACCAAGGCATCCTGTGCAACTTTATGAAGCATTCTCCTATTTGATTATCCTGATAATACTTATAGTCATCTACCGTAAAGTAAGTCCAGATTTTGCGACCAAAATACTCCCTGGCACTTTTTTGTTTTTAGTTTTTACTGTACGATTTTTCTTAGAGTATACCAAAACCAAACAAGAAGACTACACACTTGCCATCCCTTTTAGCACGGGGCAGCTCTTGAGTGTTCCATTTATCCTCATCGGCATCGTGTGGATCATACTTGCGTTTAGAAGCACGCGCAAAGTGTAAAAGATTTACTTGACAAAGTGCCACAAAAGTATTACAATTCCCTACTTTCTAAAAGATCATCATCGAATAGAATAGTATGGGGGTGACCTGGTTTCGACTAGAGTAGTCGGGGCTATGTGCATGTCGGACTGAGCATTTCCGTTACGCGGCTCACACGCATTTAAACGCAAACAACACAGATTATCGTCCAGCTTACGCAGTAGCGTAAGTTTTACCCCCGCTAACGCGGCGGACTGCTTCGCCGATGAGTGTCATCTTAATCGGAGTTTGAAGTATAACATCTGATGACTATGCCCCGTGGAAGCTACGCCACAGGGTGAGAATCTTAGCTCGTCTTGTAAAGTTTTGAGTGTGGTACAAAACAAGATTAAACCTAACAACACTGCCTAAGCATGTAGAGTCATAGTTCTATCTATTTTAGGACAGGGGTTCGATCCCCCTCACCTCCACCAAA
>DYTF01000128.1 GCA_020726105.1 Sulfurovum sp.
CAATCCCACCATTTTTATAAGAGTTAGCCTTATAGCACATATTTACCCGACCATCGCCTTTTGGTGTTAATTTGGTAACTTCTACTTTTGGAGGAAGGTTTTTTAGAGCGTCCATGATGGTAAGTGTTGAGTATTTGCTAATGTCTTCACCAGCTAATTTAAGGCTTACGATATCTGGACGGTAGAAGGTGTCATACATTGCATCGATACCGATAAACTCTGCCTCTTTGTCGCTTCCTTTGTTGATATGGTATCCGATATATTTCGCTCCATCTTTTGAAGCATTAAAGAAGCCCTCTGGAGTCCACATCACCCACTCGTTATCACTTCCGACAAACATAGAGAGAGTTGGGTTGATAGTTACAAAATCAGCTGTCACAAAAGTATCATTTTTATCTTTAACACCTTGTGCTGTACTCGCATTACTCTCTTTAAATGAATCTTTTAGCCATTCTGGTATCTTATCTTCATGTGATTTAGTTTGTATTGTTTTGGGCTTGAGCTGTTTCAAATCCCACACTTTGATAGTTTGGTCATCGCTTCCACTCACCAGCCTATCCCCATCAAGAGCGATAGACCAAATCTCTCCCGTATGCCCTACAAGTGAGGCTATCTCTGCTCCACTGGTATCGTAGATTTTAAGATGCCCATTGCCTCCACCACTCACTATATAGTCTTTGTACCAGCCATAACATCTGTGTCTATATCCAGTGGTGGCATCTTTTGTGATAGAGACTCCTGAAGATTCGATATTTAACACTGCATCGCCACGGCCATAATCACCTCCTTTTGAGTGAGATAAACCATCAGAGTCGATTCGTTTGAAATCACCGTCACTGCGAGACGAAGTCGTGGCAGTCGCGTCTTTGGATTGCTTCACTTTGTTCGCAATGACAGCTCCTACAGCAAGAGATTTAAGATTAAAGGATTTTTGGAGTTTTCCCCTATTGTTATGATGTGTATAATCAGATATATTCCCCCAAGCAATACTCTCTCCTTCACACCCCACACTCCAAACCGATTGACCAGCCCCTACTATTTTTGTGGATTGCTTCACTTCGTTCGCAATGACACCACCGTCATCACGAATCACATCACCGTCATCGCGAGGCTTTTGCCGTGGCGATCCATTAGATTGCTTCGCTCCACTCGCAGTTGTGGTTCCGAAATTCCAAATAACTATCTCATTATTGTTTCCCCCACCACTTATGGCAGTCTTATTATCCAAAAAGGCTACTGCCATAGTTAGATTGGTATGTTTATCAAATGTTGCTATTTTTTCATAGTTTTTTTGGCTATCGTAAATATTGACATTTATTGGACTTGTTTCAGTTCCCGCTATCAGATACCTTCCATCGGGGGAGTAAGCAAGCCCACTAGGCACCGTTTCACTTTCGATTTTAGGTTTTATTAAATTTAGCTTCATATCAAAAAGAAGGATTGTCTTGCCAAGTCCACAAGCAGCGATGGTTTTGCCATTGGTGGCGATATATCTAAGTTTTTCATTATGGGTATAGCTATTTAAGAGTTTTCCAGCTAATGAATGAAGTGCTATGCGGTTATCAAGCCCGCTTGAGATAAGAGTGTTGTTGTTGGTAAACTTGACTCCATAAACATGATTTGTGTGGAAGGTGATAGTAGTCGGCTCGTCATCGTGAAGCGTTAGCTGTGGCGATCCATCTGTGGATTGCTTTGTCGTTGCTCCTCGCAATGACGAAATATCCCAAAGTTTCACTGTTGTATCTGCCGAACCCGAAGCTAGATATCTCCCATCGGGGCTAAAAGCTAAATCATTCACTACATTGGTGTGGGATGTGAGGATGGTGAGGAGTTTGCCGCTTTGGTAGTCATAGAGGCGGATTTGCCCTACTGGATAATCGCCTGGCTTATCAAGAAACCCACCCACAGCCAAATATTGCTCATCAGGGCTAAGGGCGATAGCAAATATCGTCCCCTCGACTCCAGCTCCGATTTGCCCAAGTATTTTTCGCTTCCCAGCTCCATCTCTACTACTCCAAACTCTGATAGTTTTATCATTACTAGCAGAGATAATATCACCGCTTTTGGTGACGATAATATCGTTTATCTTTGCCGTATGTCCGCCTG
>DYTF01000129.1 GCA_020726105.1 Sulfurovum sp.
GGTGGAAAGTATGCTCCTACAAAAGAGTATATAGAGTCAACTTATGGCATCCAACTAGAGAGTGTTGCTCAAGTTCAAAATATTATCCCAAACAAGTTTGCTCTAAAAGATTCAGTAGAAGCTCAAAAAGACCATATTGAAAAAAATCTACCAAGCACAACAGCACTAGAAGAAGACTTGCTAAAACAGATAGAAAAAATCTTTAAAGGTGCAAAAGATTTTGACGATGCACAAGAAAAAGCTCTAAAAGCCTTTGATACGCTTGATACTGGACTCATAGAAGAAGTGTTGACGCACTACATAGCAAACGCTATGCTATACGGCAATGCACAGATAGAAGAAGAGAATCCAAAAGGATGAGAGCCAATTTCTCTTTTTCGCTAACGCCCTCTGAAGCAGTAGATTATCTGCAAGATAAAGGATTTAAGCAAACCTTTTTTTATGACGAGATGATGCACGATGCTCACCATAAAGCCTTTACAGTTGCCAAAATCATGAGAAACGATTTGCTAGAAGACATGAGGGATTCACTAGCAAAAGCATTAAAAGAGGGTGTAGGTTTCGAAGAGTGGAAAAAAAACATAACTCCAACACTTAAAAAATATGGATGGTATGGAGTTATAGACACCATAAACCCCCAAACAGGTGAGATAAAAACCATCAATGTCAACTCAAGAAGACTAAGCACCATTTATCACACAAACATGAGGGTTTCCCATGCAGTAGCACGGTATGAACGAATGATGGCATTGCCTTTTTCTACCAATTGGATGTATCAATCAGCCATGCTCAAAAACTCACGCCCAACGCACAAAGCAAAGCATGGAACGATACTACCAAGAGATGATGCTTGGTGGGAAACCAATTATCCACCAAACGGATGGGGATGCAAGTGTAAGGTTGTAGCACTTTCAGACAAAGAGGTAGAGAAGCAGGGGCTTAGCATATCTAGCAGACCTGAAAACATAGCTTCTAAAGATTGGGATTACCATGTAGGAAAAAGAAGCACAAACAAAAGTTTGTACAAAGACAACCTCTCAAAACTACAAGATAAAGAACTCACAGTAAAAGCAAAAGAGGAGCTAAAAGAGTTTGACAAAAAAGCAACTCTAGCAGTAGCAAGAAAACAACTCCATGAGATGATAGACGAGATGATAGTAAAAAACAATGTCAAATACCCAACCAATTTTATACAGGTTGGTCTTTTGTCATCGGTTATTTTAACAAAAGTCCAAAATATTTTAGAAACCGAATTGGAACACGAAGGTGTATTGTTGCACAAGAACGATTTGTATCATGCACGACCCCAAAGGAAAGAGGCATACAATCAAGCTCTTGGAGTTGAAGAGATGAGACAAATAGTAGATGTTATAGATGAAGCAAAAGATGTTTTTGTAGATGTAAGAGATGACTTCAAAGCGATTATTTACACTTTTGAAGACAAAGAGGACAAAGAGAAGATAAATAAGATAGTTGTTGACATCAATCATGTTGTTAAAAAGTTTGGAAAAACAAATGCAATCATCACAATGGGAAAAATAAATAAAGTAGATATAGAGAAGAGCTTAAAAGATGGTGTGTTTGCCAAAATAGAGTAAGAAGGTAGGGGTCGAACCTACAATCCTATGTTATCACTAACATACCAGACTACCAATTACTGCCATCAACTTACTCTAAGATAATTATAACACAAAAAGGACTGGAATGAGTGACATTTTTGAAGTAAAGATAGATAATAGAGCATTTGAAGCAAAGATAAAAAAAGCCATAAGAGAAGGGGCAAACCCTATGCCCCTAATGAGTGAAATAGCAAATCATCTCTATAACCTAACCTCAAATGCCTTTAGGGATGAAAGAGGTATTGACGGCACTCCATGGGCAAGACTTAGCGATAAAACAATAGCAAAAAAAGGGCATGACAAGAAGTTATGGAAAGAGGGAGGTTTGCAAGATAGTCTATATGCAAAGAACACAACCAATACAGCAACCATTGGGACAAGTGCCACTGCAAAAGGCTACCCTTATCCTGCTGTTCATCAGTTTGGTTCAAACAATGGACGCATCAAAGCACGACCATTTTTACCACT
>DYTF01000130.1 GCA_020726105.1 Sulfurovum sp.
TTTTTTAAACCACAGATAATAAACCGCCGTCACGATGAATCCAAGTCCCAAAGTAAAGGTGATACTCTCTAGTGAAAATCCCCACTTTGCGGCATAGCCAATGAGCATGGCGGTAGCAACATTGGAAAGCATGAAAAACATATCATTGTAAGAAATCACCCGTCCCATAAATGCGGGGTCTGTCTCTTCTTGTATGAGTAAGTAGGTGTAAGACCAAAGCGTCGTGATGAAAAACCCAGTGACAAATAAACCCACGAGTGCGAGATAAAAATTGTATTCAAGCTCTGCCCACAGCATGATGGCAAGCCCTTGGACGATAAAAAAATAATGCAGATTGTGTTTAGAGATGATTTTACTAATAATAAAGGGTCCTATCATGAGACCCAGCGCTCTAGTTGCATTCATCCAGCCAATCGAAAGTGGCACAGCCAAGAGTTCTTTGTACTGTACATCAGCAAGCAGGGTAATGAGCGCATCAAAAGAGGTAAGCCCGATACTCGCATGAAGCAAAAGAAGATGAAGAATCTTTTTTTGGGAGACAAGATAAGCAAAACCATCTTTAAACATCTGCCAGCCTGAGTCTGTATGAATCTTTTTCTCAAGACCTATCTGTAGTCCAAGTAGGAGAAGTATGGCGACACTGTACAACAGGGCATCGACCACAAAAGCCGCATCAAACCCCATGCTATAGGTCGCAAGCCCTCCTACAGCCATACCTAAAGCGTAACATACAGACCAGATGATGGAGTGTATCTCGTTGGTATTTTTAAGCATCTCGCCTTGCACAAGCTTTGGAAAGAGGGTCATCTCAGCAGAGAAAAGCATAGAAGCGGCAAAAGAGCGCACAAAGATAAGCAACATCAACACCCAGATAGACTCCAAAGAGTTGACAAAGATAAACCCTACCGTCATCGTAATCTCGGTCAGCAGTAAAACAAGCATCAGTTTTTTAAACGCAATGCGGTCAATGATGATACCAATCAGGGGAGCCAGAATCACCGAAGGCAGCATCGCCATGGCAGCAGTTAAGGCAATAGTGATTTCATCTGCACCATAGGCTACAATCATCGAGAAGATGGCTACTTGTGAAAACCATGTTCCAAAGTAAGAGATGAACTGTATGAGTGAGAGTCTTCTGATGATGGGGTGCTTGAGTGTTTCTAGGTAGGTCATACTTGCGTTTCACTCTCATCATCCAGCACATAAGGTATGCCTTTGCTCTCGAGTAAGTTGATGTAATGCTGAAATGATTCTTCGGCCATTTTTTGCTCTCGTGAGCCTACCGAGATAGAAACACGCCACCCCTCAGCGTAGAGTTTTGGAAGAGAAGAAGCATCAACACCTTTGGGCATTTGCTCCATTATCTCAATAAAAAGACTTTCTTTGCAAGCAGCAGTGAGGGTATGGCGATAGTAGTCCGTTTTAACGGGTATGAGTTTGTCCAGTATAGCGTCTACCATCGGATGGCTCATTTGTGGAAACCCTGGCATAAAGTAAAACCGCTCATCCAAAGAAAATGCAGGCATGTTATTGACAGGATTGTGCAGCAGTTTTGCACCTTGGGGCAGTTCTGCCATACGCACAGAGTAGGGGTAGGCAGCCTCACCCAATGTGTTAACGATGATTTGTTTTGCCTCTTCATGAACAGGGAGTGTACCGTCTCGTAGTGCCAAAGAAGCACATTTGCGCGTATGGTCATCGGGTGTTGAGCCGATGCCTCCAAAACAAAAGAGTACAGCATGCGGGTCTGAAGCGATAAAGGCTATCGTACGAACGATAAGCTTTGGGTCATCTTCGATGATAAAAGAACCGCTAAGCGCATAACCTTTGTCTCCCAGTGCTTGGGTGAGAAAGTCGAAGTGTTTATCGACTCTTCGACGATTGAGTATCTCCGTGCCTATGATAAGGGCAAAAAATCGAGGTTCAGGCATGCAGTATCCTATTTGAGATAAGTGGGCGTATTATAGGGTAAATTGTATTAGGGAAGTTTTTAGGGGAGTAAATCTTGGTTGGCATAGAATTTTTAACTATTGGTTAAGCTCACATTT
Organism: Sulfurovum sp.; assembly: GCA_020726105.1. Classification (GTDB taxonomy): domain Bacteria; phylum Campylobacterota; class Campylobacteria; order Campylobacterales; family Sulfurovaceae; genus Sulfurovum. The sequence goes on from DYTF01000130.1 coordinate 2,049, forward strand.
ATCG
>DYTF01000131.1 GCA_020726105.1 Sulfurovum sp.
ACAAGCTCGAGGAGTGGCTAGACTCAACACTTGACAACTTAGGAAGTGTAGAGAACGAGCTTGATATTATTTATATAGGTACTATTTTACACAGAGATAGTGTTTTAGCTAGAAAGCTAAAATTAGGCTTTTGGAATCCACAAATTTTTAAAGCCCTTGAAAAGTACCCAAACAGAATAGACTTATGGGACGAGTATTCGCTTTTATTCAGAAAATATGGACTTCAAAAATCAAAAGAGTTTTATCAAAACAATAAAGAAAAAATGGACGATGGAGCCATTTTACTTTGGGATGGAGTGAGGCTTGAGTCTTTAATGCAAAAAAGAGCCACCAACAAAAAAGCATTTGAAAAAGAGCAACAAAACCAACCAAACGCAGAATCTCAAGCTTTTGATTCTTCAAGGTTCAAGACCATCTCTTTTACCCAAATGCCAAAAATTGACCTAAAGATAGCCTATACAGACTTCAAAGGCAACTCCAAAAAAGGAGAAGGAGACTATACGGCAATTATTGCTGGGGGAATCAATAAAGAACAAAGAAAACTCTATGTCTATCTATCCAAACGAGAACAAATTAAAGGTAAAGATGCCGTCCTTTTTTTGTATAAGGCTCAAAAAGAACATAGTTTTGATGTCATAGGAGGAGAAACCAATGGCGGTTTCTTTCTTTACAAAGAGTGGTACAAAGATATGTGTTATGAGAACAATACAGATGAGGGGACGCTTATCTTTAAGAGTATGAACAACTCCAAAGAGGAGAGGATATCAACGATTGAATATCCGATAGACGAAGAAGATATTATATTTGTTGGCGACCATACCGAGCTTTTTAATGAACTAGATGACTTTCCTGAAGGAGAATTTGACGATTTAGCAGATGGTCTTGCAGGTCTTTGGCGTATCTCAAAACTAGCAAAAAAACAAGGCAAAAAACGCACACGATACAAAAAACAAGGCAAAAGAGGTATATAGATGAATAAACGCAGAATCTACGCACTAAAAAAAGATTTCAGCTCCCTACAGGGTGAGATTATGGCAATGGCTCTAAGCTTACCTGTTATGATGAACTGGATGAATGATTTTGAGATTGAGAGAATTGACAATGACCCTACGGTTATTTCTTCTCTATCGATTAGAAAATCCGCAACGCTAAAAAAAGAGCTAAACATCAACGCTAAAGATGAAATGTTAAAAAGAGAATTAAGCACTATCTTCTCTTTCAATTTCAGGCAACAAGCTCTTGATATTCCACTGCAAGGGTTTGGCGTGTTTGAGCTGATTTGGAAAAAGAAAGGCTCCCTGTGGTTGCCTATGCCAATAGAGAGAGACTATAGACACTTTAGTTTTAGAGACAATAAGCTTATATATCTATTGACAAATGAAGAGGTAGCACCACAAAAAGCCATCTATGCTACTTATATGCCAAAGTTCAACAGACAATTAGGACGACCTCTATACAACACGCTCTTTTGGCTCTCTAAGTTCAAAAGAGCGTCAAACTCTTTTTGGATGGAGTACATGGAGCGTTTTAGCACCCCATGGGTTATAGGAAAAACAAACAGTGGAGACAAAGACGAAATGGCCGAAAATCTCTATGCGATGCTTAGTGGAGATGTTGCGGTTATAGAAGATGAAGACAGTGTGGACTTAAAAACACCATCACAAACAGGCGATTTTTATCAATTGAGTCAATATGCTGACAACCAGATTAGAGAAGTCATATTGGGTGGAAATCTTACAGGAGAGGTTACGGGTGGATCTTTGGCTTCATCTCGTACGCATGATGACATCAGAAAAGACATAGCCTTTATCGATGAGTACATCTTGCAAGATTTAATCTCAAAAACACTCACCATCTTCAAAGAGGTCAATAACCTAAAAGAAGATATTGAAGTCTTTTTAAGTGATCCCGATGATTTGATGCTTCTTAAGACCCAACGAGACTTAAATATTTTTAACATGACAGGTGGAAAGTATGCTCCTACAAAAGAGTATATAGAGTCAACTTATGGCATCCAAC
>DYTF01000132.1 GCA_020726105.1 Sulfurovum sp.
AAAAAGTGTACCACCAAAATCAATCTCTGTACCTTCTACGCTTGTTATCATCGCACCATTGGCAAGTCCAGATTCTGCACCATGGCTCACAGCGATACCTGTTCCACCCATACCTCTTGCTTTTGCACCCACTGCAATCAAGTTGTCTCCGTTTGTTGCATGAAGCATCGCTGATGTGATAAGTGAAAGTGCTATCACTTTTCCTAGTGTTTGTGTTGTGTTGTTTTTCATAATCTTGTCCTTTGAATTTTTGTCTCATCCAAATGGTAGCTAAATTTTTCTCAAAATCAAAGTATTTTTTAAAATTTTAGCCTATCTACTTATATTATTTTTGATAATAATAATTTGCATAAGTATCAGTTAAAAAAAGTCAGGAAAGCTTTAAGGTTTGGATGTGATAAAAGCTTCCATATCTGCCACAACTTCCTCAAGTGTTCTCTCCCCTGAGATGACTTTTAGAAGATTTTTTTGCGTGTAAAATGCTTGGATTTCAGCTAAAGGGTCTGTGTAGATTTTCATCCTATCATTAAACACTTCTTCGCTGTCATCTGAACGCTCTTGCCCTGGAGCTGCTTCGGCACGACGACCCAAAATCCTCTCTCTTGCAACTTGCTCAGAGACTCTTACTTCGATGACAGAAGCCAGTTCGATGTTTTCTTCTTTTGCTACGAGTACATCAAAAGCCGTCATCTGTTCAGTGCTTCGCGGGTAGCCGTCTATGAGTACGGTATCGACGGGAGCGTTGTTGATGGCGGTCACGATGGTGTTGACGATAATGTCAAGAGGTACAAGTGCCCCTTTAGAGATGTAACCTTCTATCTCGCATCCCAAAGCTGAACCGCTGGCTACTTCTTCGCGAAGCATATCGCCCGTGGAGTAGTGCACGATGGCGCCGTTGTTTTGGGCGATAATACTGGCATCAGTTGTTTTGCCAGAACCTGGTGCTCCGATGATGAGAAATAGTTTTTTCATGTCTATCCTTTAGGCTTTTGGTGTTTGTCTGATGCGAAGGCTTAGCTCTTTGAGCTGCTCTTCATCTACTGGGCTTGGTGCTTGTGTGAGCAGACACTGTGCTTTTTGTGTTTTAGGAAAAGCGATAACTTCTCTGATACTGCTGGCACCCGTCATAAGCATGATGAGTCTGTCAAGACCTAAGGCAAAACCGCCATGTGGAGGCGCACCAAACTTGAGCGCATCGAGTAAGAAGCCAAATTTCTCCTGTGCCTCTTCTTCACTGATGCCAAGCAGTTTAAAAATCTCTGCCTGCATCGCTTCTTTATGGATACGGATAGACCCACCGCCTAGTTCTGTTCCGTTGAGTACAATGTCATACGCGATAGACTCTATCTCTTCGATGTCCTCATAGTCGAGTGATTTAGGTTGTGTAAACGGATGGTGCAGTGCTTTTGTTCTACCGTTTTCCACTTCAAACATTGGGAAATCCATCACCCATAAAAACTCGAAGGTATCTTGTGGGATGATTTCCATCATTTCTGCCAGATAAATACGGAAACGACCCATGTAGTCAAGTACGAGTTTTTTCTCACCTGCACCAAAGAAAACCGCATCGCCGATTTCAAGTTCACAGCGTTCTACAATGGCTTGCAAATCTTCTTCAGTAAAGAACTTCGCAAGAGGCCCCTTGAGCCCGTCTTCTTTCATCTGGAAGTACCCAAGCCCTGATGCGCCAAACTTGCGTACATAGTCTTCAAAGCTTTTCATTTGTCGTTTGGAGAATATCTCATCGCCTTTTGGCACTTTGAGTGCTTTGATGCGGTTCTTTTTAGGTGTTTTTGCAATGTTTGAGAAAATTTCATTGTCACATCGCTCAAAAATATCGATGACATCAAGCATTTTGAGATCATAACGCATATCGGGTTTGTCTGAGCCATAGTTTTCCATCGCTTCAGCGTAAGGCATTCGTTTAAAAGTAGCAGGGATGTCAAAACCACATTTACTAAAGATGTTGTGAATGAGTTTCTCTGCTACAGTGATAACATCTTCTTGGT
>DYTF01000133.1 GCA_020726105.1 Sulfurovum sp.
TATGCCTACGATAAAAATGGTCAATTAACCTCGTCCATCGAAGCGGTGGTGGCGAGTTTTGCGAAAGGCGTGACGGAGATTAAGGAGTTGCGTTACGAGTATAATGAGGTTGGACAAATGACATCCTCCCCGACCCAGAGGGTCGGAGTATCCTTTATAAATCAAATCTCAACTGACCTTGATGTATTTTTACATAATCTTTCTCATTTTTACGACCCAAAGGGTCGGGGAATTAAACCCTCTTTAGATTAACCAAAAATATAAATGAAAAAGGGGCTGTCTCGTCCAATGAGTACGATAAAAGTGGAAATCAGAACAAAAGTACCGATGAGTTGGGCTTTACGAGTGAAGTTACGAAGTTTGACAAGGCTGGGCGAGAGCTTGAAAAAGTTGGGATAAATGGTGAAGTAAGCTCGTCAACTTATGATACGATGGGGCGAATGTTGAGCCAAACTGTAAATAATCAAACCACCACTTACGAATATGACGGACTTGGTCGGGCGGTTAAAACGACTTATCCAAACGGGTTGATTGAGCAGAAAAGTTATGATACCGTGGGAAATCTGCTCAGCTCGTGGGATAACAGTGGCAACAAAACGCAAAATAGTTACGATGAGCGAAATAATATTATCAAGACGGAAATTTTCAAAAATGACACGCTCGTTTCAAAAACTCAAAGTGAGTATGATAGTAAAGATAGAGTTGTGGCGACTGTTGATGCGTTTGGCAAAAAGACGATATTTGAGTACAATCAGCTTGGGCAAAAAATATCACAAACCGATGCAAACGGCAATAAAACTCGTTACGAATACGACAATCTTGGGCGTTTAACAAAAGAGATAGACCCGATGGGTGGCGTGAGTGCGTACAGTTTCAACAAAGATGGGCTTCAAGAAAAGGTTACGACTCCAAACAGTGCGATTTTTAGTTTTGGGTACAATTCACTGAAACAAATGACGGCTAAAACTTCACCAGATAGCGGGATTGTGGGGCTTGAGTATGATATCAGTGGAAATGTCATCAAAGAAACCAATGCCAAAGGTGAGACTAAAAAATACGAGTACGATATCGCAAATCGTAAAACGGCGGTGTTGTATGATGATGCGAGTTTGAATGAGCGTTATGAATACGATAACGGAGCAAATGCCAAAGGAAAACTCACGAAAATCACCGATAATACTGGAAGTATGAGCTTTGAGTATGATGAAAATGGAAACATCAAAACAAAAACACAAACCATCGGCACTCAAACTTACACAAGCCATTTTAGCTACGATGAGGATGGTAAACTTCTATCTCAAACTCTTCCGAGTGGTAAGATTTTGGCTTATACATACGATAAAAACGACTTAAAATCCATTTTGATTGATGGCAAAGCGTTCATCTCAAACATCAAAACTGACCAAAACGGGCTTGTTGGATACGATTTTGGAAATGCTAAATCGCACACAAGAATCTACGATTTGGCGGGGCGGGTGAAAAAACTTAGCTATCCAAATTATGTCGAAAACTTGTCTTACGATGCGGTGGGGAATATTTTGGCTATAAATGAGCAAAAATTTGGGTATGATAAGCTTTACAGACTTACAAATTATCAAAAATCGGGCGAGTTTGAGGAGTTTAGTTACGATGGCAATGCGAATCGTTTGAGCAAAACTAGCGACAATAATACGACTTATGGTTATAAAACAGGGACAAATCAATTGAGCAAAATCGAAAAAATTGATAAAAATAGCACGAAAACGACGACGAATTTTCTTTATGATGAAAATGGGAATCTTCTAAAAGATGCGTCACACGAGTATATTTACGATAAAAAAGCTCGTTTGGTTAGCGTGGATAATAATATTTCCTACGCTTACAACCACGAAAACACAAGAGTTTCCAAAACAGTAAATGCCGAAACTACGCACTTTATATATGATGGAGCTAAGCTCATCGGCGAATATAATAGCGATGGAAGCGTGAAAAATGAGTACATTTATCTCGATGGAACACCTCTTGCCT
>DYTF01000134.1 GCA_020726105.1 Sulfurovum sp.
TCAAAGACACACAGCTGTTTGGCCCGTGGATTTCCAAAAAAGAGTTGTATAACTCGTTTTTCTTTGGACTTTTTGTGCGTCATGCAGGCTCCATACTCCTTGACCGCGAAAAAAGCCAGATGAGCGGTTTTTTTGCCGACACCAAAGAAGCCGTCAGCCGCGGTGAGTCCATCCTCATCTTTCCTGAGGGCACACGAAACAAAACAGACAAGCCCCTCTCTTCCTTCAAAGAAGGCTCACGCATCATCGCACTCAAAAACCGTCTGCCCATTTTACCTCTGTACACCAAGAGCAATGCAAATAAAGTACTTAAAAATACCCTAAATGACAGCACTCTGCACCAAGAAGTCACCATCGTAGTAGGCGACATCATCGACTACAAAGACAAAACAGACCTAGAGACACGCTACCGTGAGATGTTCGGCTTGCAAGAAGAGGGTTGATGTGAAAGTAGTTTACGCATGATAAGTCTAAGTGGGATACGAAACCATGCTATTTTGTTTTAAAGAGAGTGGAAAATACCACCAATCAAAAACAAGTGAATCAATCATTAAGTCTAAAAATTAGCAATCTCGGAGTAGTTTTAATTTTTTTAATTTCATATAATTCTCCTATAAAGCTTTTAAGAAGAGGTAGTATGAAAAAAATAACCAAAGATGAGTATCTTCAAAGTATCTATAAAGTCATATATTATATTGAAAAAAATTATAATGATGATTTGACCCTTGAAGAGCTATCGAAAGTTGCAGGTTTTTCAAAATACCATTTTCATAGGATTTTTGGTTCTATTGTTGGTGAAAATTTGAGTGACTATGTTAGAAGAGTACGACTCTCAAGTTCGACAATGAAGCTGAAAACAAATCTAAATATCACTCAAATCGCACAAATAAGTGGATATGAAACCAGCGCTTCTTTTTCAAAAGCTTTTAAAAATCATTTTGGGATAACTCCAAAAGAGTTTTCAAAAAATGCAAAAAAGGAAAAAGGAAATAAAATGTTAGAACCAAAAATTGTAGAGATAGACCCTATTGAGGTTTTATATGTAAGAAAAACTGGTGATTATATAAACTCTGCTGATGAAGCATGGAAAATAATGGTGGCATTTGTTATAGAAAACGAACTCTTTGAAAAAGCAGTTGCAAGGTATGGAATTTCTCATGATAATCCAAATGTGATAGAGGAACATAACTTACGATACGATGCTTGTTTGGAATTAAATGAGAGTGTAAATCCTAAGGGGGAAGTATCTAGCAAACAGATTGCTGGTGGAAAATATGCACTTTTTATCCACAAAGGTTCTTATACACTTTTAGGGGAAACTTTTAGAAATATAGGTGATTGGATTGTAAAATCAGGTGTAAGCTTAAGAGATGAACCGTCATTTCAAAAATACCTCGACCTCGACCCAACAGAAATCAAAGAAGAAGATTTGCAAACAGAGCTTTATGTACCGATTGTCTGATAGGGATAATACTTTAATATACTCGTTTCGTATTCGAAGATATGAAACGAGTATAACCTGTGAATTTTTAGGCAGGTAACTCAAGATTATTTATCACTTTTTCTAATTCTCCTTCCCGCAAAAAATAACGGACAAACAGCGTGAGCAAATCGAAACCCTAGCCGAAGCCGTCCTCGATGCCCGTACCGAGTTTCCCGACAGTTCCCTAGCCGACCTCTATAACCCCCTCACCATGCCACCCAAACTACTCAAAGCACACGAAGCCCTCGACAAAGCAGTCGATAAACTCTACCGCAAAGAGGGCTTCAAAAGCGACACCGAACGCGTGGCACATTTGTTTGAGCTTAATCGGGCGTTGACTAGTTTGATAGGGGTGGAGAAGACGAAAAAGAAAAAATGACAGATTGTCATATTTTTCGTCTCTTTTTACGAGTAAGAGTACAATAAGGCAAAGGTTATTTAGCCATTTTCGTGATGCCACGAAAATGGTATAAGGAGAACTCTTATGAACGAACTCACCACTTCCACCCATGACGGTAT
>DYTF01000135.1 GCA_020726105.1 Sulfurovum sp.
TTTGCGAGGAAGTTAAGAAATATAAGGAACAGAGCCGTCCATTGGTATTCATTGAGGCCTGGTGTGTACGTAGGCCCCTTTTTTCACCAAGTTTGTTCCCAGTTCACTTTTGTAGTTGTCACTGATGAGATTTTTGGGTACTTTTAGGATGGTTTCAGAGAGAAAGCCGCTTAATCGTGGGCAAACAGTTCCCCCTCTGGTCAAAATGGAAACCTATCTATGGCTTCATCGTATGCCTCTTGTGCATCTGACAAAGATAGTTTCGAGTATATTTCTAAAGATTGCCTGGTTTCGTGTCCTGAATATGGCTGGATCAATGCATCATCAATTCCTTGCTTTTTAAGCCAGGTGAATAAAAAATGACGTAATTTGTGCGGTGATATAGATTGGGGCATGCCAGCTTCGCTTGAATAAGTCGCTAGAATTTTGCGTATGCCACGCGTGGTAAAAGGCTTTTTGCGAGATGACTCAAAAAGATAAGTGGCACCCTTGCTTTGTTCAGCATTCACAAAAAGCATCAGCGTTTCTTTAAAATCTTGCGGAAATGGAACAATGCGATTTTTATCACCTTTACCGTGGCTAATTCTTATTTGAGAACGATCAAAATCAATTTCATCTATTCTAATTTGCACCAATTCCTGCACTCTTACCCCCGTATAAAGCATTATAGCCATCTGCATATAATTTGAATATAATTTTATGCAAATAACTTAACACATTAGCATCAATGACCTACTCACGTGATTTTCGCAGTAAAGTAATCGACACTAGAGAGAAGGAAAACCTAAGCATGGCCGAAGCTGCTAAGCGATTTGGAGTTGGATTGATCAGTGTTCTGCGTTGGTCTAAAAATATTGAATCCATCACAAAACGTAACAAACCAGCGACAAAAATTGATATGGAAGCTTTGAAGCAAGATGTAGAGAAATATCCTGATGCCTACCAATATGAACGAGCTGAGCGTTTAGGAGTGAGCGAGGGCTGTGTTTTTCATGCTTTAAAACGTTTAAATGTCACCTATAAAATGCAGCATCCAAAAGCGGACAAAGAAAAACGCTCTGCATTTTGCGAGGAAGTTAAGAAATATAAGGAACAGAGCCGTCCATTGGTATTCATTGACGAGAGTGGTTTTGCGCACGACATGCCGCGTACACATGGATATGCCACTAAAGGAAAACGTTGCTTTGGTACTAACGATTGGGGAGCCAAAGGTCGAACAAATGTGATTGGAGCTTTGCTTTTTGGTGCGTTGTTGACGGTTAGCTTGTTTCAAACAAACGTCAATACAAGCATCTTTAACGTTTGGGTGGTTGAGGATTTGATACCAAAATTACCCCCTAAAAGTGTCATTATCATGGATAATGCCAGCTTTCATAAGGGTGCGCTTATGAGAAACGCCATAGAAAATGCTGGACACACGCTGCTTTACTTACCGCCATATTCACCGGATCTTAATCCAATTGAGAAGAAGTGGTCTCAGGCAAAGTCCAAAAGACGCAAGGTTGGTGGTAGTATTGAAGGGCTGTTTAAAGAGCATGCTTTATAATCAAATTATACGTGGTTTTCTATATCATTGAAGTGTCCATACTATTTAATAACGAACGCCAATTATGCCGCTATAAAGATGAAATAAGGTCTAATCTTGGCTACCGTCTTTTTGAGCAAAAAGATATAGCGATTCTTAAAGAAAACTTCTCAGTTTTGTTTTCAGGTAATGCGAACAGAGAGGCCGTAAAAGAATTGTTGTTCAAAGAGTTTGATAAACAAAAGATAGAACGTTTAAACGCAGTTGATACTCAAAATATCATTAATAAAATTCAACATGAAGAAGAACAAGCCACATTCAGCCAAATCGACAACTTACTAACAGAAAAAGATAAAGCTTATATTGATGATTATATTCTCTCAAGCAATGATTTTGGGGGAGTGTGCCAATTTTTACGACAAGATTCTGGTTCAACAACTCGCGATAACGTTAAGCTAGAAATCAA
>DYTF01000136.1 GCA_020726105.1 Sulfurovum sp.
GAATTTTTGTTATACTCACTTTTTCAAAACAAAAGGATTTTAGGTGGTAGAGATTCATAATATAACCGTTGATAACTTTAAATCTTTAAATAATTTTAAAATAAAGTTTCCAAAATTTACCTCTCTTATTGGATTAAACGGTGCAGGTAAATCGACCATCTTGCAAGCTATCGACTTTGTATCGCAACAAATGCACGGCAATATCACAAGTTGGCTTAATGAAAGAAATTGGGAAGCCAAAGAGTTAAACTCTAAGTTGATAGATAAAAAATTAATTATCGTTATGGTTAAATTTACTTATAATGGAGACTTCTATATATGGGTATTTAATTTTAATACAGTTTTGAGGCGGTGTACTTATGAAGTAATTTATGATATGAAGGCGATATTTAAAGTAAAAGATTCCAAATATACGGGAACGATATTTACAGTTAAAGATTCAAAATATATGATTAGAGATGTGGAAAATCAAAAAAAATTGCAAGGCGATATTATCCAAGAGTATGAAGGCTCATTTCTATCAAGTCTCAAAGATGAGTTCTTGCCCGAGCCAATACGAGAGTTTAAACACTATATTCAAAATATCTATTCGCTTGATTTGCTCTCTCCTCAAGAGCTTCGTAGTCGTTCACGAGTGGGCAGTAAACTAGGACTAAGTGGTAAAAATATTAGTGCCTTTCTCAATACCTTTAGCAAAGAACAACGCTTAGAAATACTTCATCAGCTTCAAAAATGCTACCCAAATTTGGAGGCTTTGGATGTCAAAAAATCCAAAGGAGGATGGAGTCGCATTGAACTTGTAGAGAAATTTGGAGGTAAAAAAATCACCAATGAAGCCAAATATCTCAATGATGGAGTATTGAGACTTATAGCTATTTTGGCTCAATTGCAATCGCAAAAGAGCTTTTTGCTTTTTGATGAGATAGAAAACGGTATTAATGCCGAGTTGATTGAGTTTTTGATGGACACCCTGATAGCCTCCAAACATCAAGTGATGATTACCACCCATAGCCCTATGATACTCAACTATATCGAAGATGAAATCGCCAAAGAGTCTGTGCAATATATCTACAAAACAAAAGAGGGATTTACCCAAAGTATTCCGCTTTTTAATATTCCCTCTATGAGTGAAAAGTTGGAGTTGATGGGGGCAGGAGAAGTATATATGGATACAGATTTGTCTCTACTCGCAGAAGAAATTGAATCGTTACAAGTAAAAAAGAGAAGTAATGCATTTAGTCTTAAGTGGTGAAGGTAATGGTGATATAGGACAACTCTCTTATAGTTTAAAAGAATTTATTCCTGCATCAATGTATTTTATTATTGATAAAATTATTGAGCAAAAATTACAATACTCCTTTTATGAATTAACCCCTAACTTGATTACTTTTATACCAAAACCAAAACTTATTGAAGAGACTAGAAACAGACTTTCATTTCCTGGCAAAAAGAAAAACCAAGAGACTGGACTTTTTTTCAAAAATGCAAGAGCATTAGCACAATTGGCTAAAGAAAAAGCAAAAGAGTTTAATGATGAAGATGTAATTGCAGTATTGTTTCGAGATTCTGATGGTACACAAAGTAGCATCAAGGGAATGTGGGAAAAAAAAGTAAAATCAATAGAAAGTGGATTTGAGGCAGAACGGTTTGATAAAGGCGTAGCAATGATACCCAAACCCAAATCCGAAGCGTGGCTTATTTGTGCATTCAAAGCTACTCCTTATCAGCAGTGTCAAAAGCTTGAAGAGCGTTCAGGCAATGATGATTCACCTCATAATCTCAAAGATGAACTAGCGAGTTTTGGCGTTGAAAGCAATCAAATCAATGAGATGATACAAAGTGGTGAAATTGAGCTGGATAAAATCAATATGCCAAGTTTTATTTATTTTACAAATCGATTAGAGGAGTTACTCAAATGCGATTAGATAAATACCTCGTCCAAAACGGCTATTTTGAGAGTCGCAATAGAGCGTTGGTGGCGATTG
>DYTF01000051.1:0-1929 GCA_020726105.1 Sulfurovum sp.
ACAACGAAACTATAGTTATTACTCATGATAAAGATTTATTCTATATTAGGCTTCATGAATGTTTTGATATTTCATCGCTAGAAAAAGGTTATAGATTGGAATGTGTTGGTGAAGTAAGTTTTGATAAGGCTAAGATTCAAAAGAGGAAATCCTTGAAATAAAAAATGCAATTTAGCTTCAGAAATGTATGAACTTTTTATATACTTGTTTTTGCCCTTTATACCGACCATTTTAACACCTTTTATCTTGTTAAACTAGTCTAGCCACAAAATTTATTATCCACTTTGGAGATATGAACAAAAAAGAGACGGCTTTGTATCAAACCGTTAAGAAAATTAGCAAACTCAAGATGCAAAAGCCAAATACGATGTATGAGGTGGTTTTACTAGTTTGCTAATGCTTGATAACAAAAAGTTACATTTTATATGTTGGTTCTTTTGACAAACTATCTAATTTATATTTATATTTTTTTATAAAAATAAATATTTTTTTTATTAAATATCTATTTAAAATATAATTTTTCTTTATTTGTTCCTTGTTCATTTTTGCCTTCTATAACTAACGAAAATTTTAGTATGTATCAAATTTGGAAAATTATAAAAAGTATTTATACATAACAAAAAAATAATTTTATTTAGTATGTATGTAATAAAATATATATTAATTTTTTCTTTATAAATATATTTATTTATAAGATTTTTTATATAATATATCTTTAAATACTTCATATTTTTCCCTTTCTTTAAATTTTTCCTAATGTACAATTTTTACATTAGGACTGTATGGAATTATTTTTAGTAATTCCTATTATCAAAAAAATAATTCCGCAAAATTACCTGAGATAATTTCATTTATTGTTGATGCATACCAAAACTTTCGATATAGTTTATTGTCTTTTATTTTCTCACTATAAAAATAAACCATTTTTGTACTTGGAATTATAACAAAACCATATCCAAAGACATTGCCTTTAAAAAGATGATTCCAATATTTTTTTAAATACCTAACTTGTGGTTTTGGTATTTTTCTTCGAAACTTTTTTGTAGACTCCCAACAAACCTCTTTTAAATGATTATTATCATTCCTCATAGAGAATCCTTTCAAGGTTATAGTGTTGAGTTTGTATTCATGGACTTGAACACGATTTATTATTAATTCGATTGCCTTGCAATTACGAATTTATTTTAAAGAACATATCATATAATATGACTCCAAATTGTAACATATTTTCTAAAGCAAAAGTCAATATAAAAATTAAAAGTTAATTCATTGATAAATATGTTACTTTATTACGCTTTATTATAAAATAAAATAGGAATTTTATCTAAGTTTTTAACTTCTATATTTTTTATTTCAATACATCATATGTGTCGGTTCAAGGCAAAACCTATCAGTACTGCAACCCAAACGGCCTATTTCAATACATCATATGTGTCGGTTCAAGATGAATTAGCTTCTAACCACAACGCAAAAATAATTTAATTTCAATACATCATATGTGTCGGTTCAAGCTATTATTGCTAGAGTCAAAAAAACGAGAAGCTCAGTTTCAATACATCATATGTGTCGGTTCAAGAGATGGGTATGAGTCTTGGAGTCCTAAAAATATCTTGTTTCAATACATCATATGTGTCGGTTCAAGGTGATTGGAGTTGCTCAAGTTTTAGACTCAAAAAAGTTTCAATACATCATATGTGTCGGTTCAAGAGTTGTTAAGACAGCTAAGTCTCCTAAGGATATAAAGTTTCAATACATCATATGTGTCGGTTCAAGCTTACAGAAGAGAAGATAAGCTTTCTAAATAAAAGTTTCAATACATCATATGTGTCGGTTCAAGACTGGGAAGATTCTTCACTCGTGGAAAAGAGTTGAATGTTTCAATACATCATATGTGTCGGTTCAAGCTAAGGAAGTGTACAACCATATGGA